>CAYSMQ010000323.1:0-5895 GCA_964432035.1 uncultured Ardenticatenaceae bacterium | reverse complement strand
GAACAACGCCCCCTCGTCGGCGGCGCCAGCGTCACCGAAGAGATCTATCCCGGCTTCAAGTACACCGTCTTCTCCTACGTCGTCAGCCTTCTACGCCCCGAGATTGTGCGCGATCTACGGCTACCAAAGCATGGTCTTACTATCCTGCCCCTGGAGAGCACGCTGACCCCCCTGCCCGACGGAAACTATCTCTATCGCGACGGCGACCACTTCGCCACCCTGCGCAACATCGCCCGCTTCTCCCAACGCGACGCTGACGCCTACGACGATTACAGTCGCGACATGTACTTTATGGCCAAGGCCGTCAAATACATCCTGGGCGTCGTGCCTCCAGATCCCACAAGCTACTATCCGCGCGACCTCCTCGGGCTCGTCGACATGGCCCGTCACTTTCTAGATCTTGACGAAGAAAAACTCTATATGCTGGCGAAACTGATGACCATGAGTTCCGCCGACTTTCTGGAGCAGTGGTTTGAGTCCGAGCCGCTTAAAGGCACCCTTTCCGCCAGCGGCATCATCGGCACCTACCTCGGCCCGCGCTCGCCCGGCACAGCCTACGTCCTTCTACACCATTACATGGGCGAGATAGACGGCTCCTTCCGTGCCTGGGGCTTTGCCAAAGGCGGAACCGGCGGCATTGCCCAGGCCATCGCCCGCGCCGCACAATCATTTGGCGCCGAAATCCGCTGCAACGCGCCCGTGGCACAGGTCATCGTGCGCAACGGAGAGGCGACGGGCGTCGCTCTGGAAAATGGCGACGAGCTTCATGCCAACGTCGTGGTCTCCAGCCTCGATCCCAAGCTGACGTTCCTGGAGCTGGTCGATCCCCACATGCTCCCGTCTGAGCTCGTCACCGCCATTCGCCGCTACAACGTGCGCGGCTCCTCAGGAAAGGTCAATCTGGCCCTGGACGCCTTGCCCGAGCTCAGCTGCCTCCCGGGCTCTGGGAGGCACCTCGCCGGCGCCATCTCCATCAGTCCCAGCGTAGACTATCTGGAGCGCGCTTACGACGACGCCAAATACGGCGATTTTTCAAAACGACCCTTCGTGGACGTCGTGCTTCCCTCCGTCATCGATCCCCACATGGCGCCGCCCGGCAAGCACGTCATGTCCTGCTTCGTACAATACGCGCCATACGAACTACGCGACGGCACGTGGGACGAGAAGCGCGAGGTCTTCGGCGACGCCGTCGTGGACACGCTGGCGCAGTATATCCCCAACCTCAAAGACATCATCTTACACCGGCAGGTGCTGACCCCATTAGACATCGAGCGTACAATTGGCATCACACAAGGGAACATCTTCCATGGTGAACTCAGCCTGTCACAACTATTCTTTCTGAGACCGGCGTCTGGCTACGCCAAGTACCGCACTCCCATCCGCAACTACTACCAGTGCGGCTCTGGCACTCACCCAGGCGGCGGCATCATGGGCGCGCCCGGCAGGCTCGCCGCGTTAGAGATTCTAAAGGCCGAAAAATGAAATGCCCCGCTTCGCTGTGGAGTGTAATTCCACACTCTACACTCAACACTCTACACGGACACCGGAAAACTTGACAGATGCCCCATGACTACGACACCATCATCATCGGCGCGGGCCACAACGGGCTCGTCAGCGCCGCCTTGCTGGCAAAAGCAGGCTACAGCGTACTCGTACTGGAACGTCGCGACGTTCTAGGCGGCGCCGCCGCGAGCGAAGAACCGTTTCCCGGCTACCGTTTTAACACCGGCGCCGACGACGCATCCCTTTTCTCGGATGAGATCGTGCGCGAGCTATTTTTAAAGATGCACGGCCTGGAATTCAGAGAGAGCCCGGCTGCCGTTTTCGCGCCCCAACCCGACGGGTCCGCCTTCACCCTGTGGCAAGACGAAGCGCGCACCGTACGCGAACTGGAGCACCTGCACAAAGGGGACGCAACGCGGTATGCTGCCTTTGCAAACGAGGTCAATCAGATGGGGCAGGTCTTGCGCGAAATGTTCCTGCGCACACCACCCGATCTCGCCGAGCGTAACGTCTCCGACCTCCTTTCGTGGGCGCCCTTAGGCCTGCGCCTACGTCGCATGGGTGACAAAGAGATGATGGCCTTTGTGCGCCTGCTGCCCATGCCCGTCTACGAGTACTTGAACGAGTGGTTCGAGAGTGATCCCTTAAAAGGAATACTGGCAGCGTCCGGGGTCACCGGGTTGCGTCAGGGGCCGCGCGCGGCCGGTACCACGCTCATGATGCTTTACCAGCAGAGTAACGGCTTTAATCGCACGCGCTTTGTACTCGGCGGCATCGGGCAAATCTCGCTGGCGCTGGCCATGGCGGCGCGTAGCAATGGGGCCGAAATTCGTATGGAATCACCCGTGGAACGCATCATCGTTGACGACGGTGGTGCAGTCGGCGTACGCCTGGCAAGCGGCGAGGAACTGCAGGCGCGCGCCATTCTCTCCAGCGCCGATCCGCGCCACACATTCTTTTCCCTGGTGGGTCCCACAAACATCGAGCCCCGTTTCATGCGCAAGATACGCAACATCATCTTCCGCGGCAGCACGGCCAAAGTCAATCTGGCACTAAGCGGCCTGCCCACATTCAAAGGGCAGCGCAACGTCGAGCAACTCAGTGGACACATCCGCATTTGCCCCGGCCTTGATTATCTGGAGCGGGCCTATGACGACGCCAAGTATGGGCGCATCTCGCGTCAGCCCTTCCTTGACATAGTTATCCCCTCGCTGATCGACCCTACGTTAGCTCCTGCCGGACATCACGTCATGTCCATACGCATGCAATACGCTCCTTATGACTTGCGTGATACCCAAGATTGGTCCGATCAGCGCGAGCGGCTTGGCGATCTCATCGTGGACACGCTGGCCCAATACGCGCCAAAGCTAAAAGAGCACATCGTCCATCGGCAAACGTTGACACCGCTGGACTGGGAACGGGAATATGGGCTGACGGAAGGCAGCATCTTTCACGGTCAGATGGGCCTCGACCAACTACTCGTCATGCGCCCTGTGCCGGGCTGGAGCCGCTATCGCACCCCGCTGCGCAACCTTTATCTCTGCGGCAGCGGCGCCCATCCCGGCGGCGGTGTGACCGGCGCGCCGGGGTTTAATGCCGCGCGCGAAGTCGCGCACGCGCTCGGGATGCTGCGGACCGGCGATAAAGAGAGATCATGGTAAACGATGGCTAAGGTGCCCACTCGCAAACAAGTCTCGGCCGGAGGCGTTATCTTTCGCCAGACGGCGGACAAGGTGGAAGTAGTCCTTATCTCCGTTGGTGAAGAGGAGCGCTGGCAGCTGCCTAAAGGGTTGATTGGACGCGGTGAGACGCCAGAGGAAACGGCTCTAAGGGAAGTTCGCGAAGAGACCGGTCTGGATTCGATTACGATCGCGCCGCTAAGTACGATAGAATATTGGTACTATAGCGCTAATAGGCGAGGGAATCGCTTGCGTTATCATAAATTTGTGCACTATTATCTGTTGCAATATACATGCGGCAGCACAGCCGATCACGATGCAGAGGTAAACGAAGCGCGCTGGTTTGAAATTAACAAAGCAATTGACGAGTTAGCCTTTGACAACGAGCGTGATGTCGTACGCGATGCTCAAGCAACAATTGACACCTTGGCATGAAAGTTGTAAGGATTATCTGTAAGGTTGAGCGCGTACAATAATGTCGGACAGGTGACAATCGATGCTTGAAACATCTATGCCGCAATGGAACGCCGGCTAATTAGGGCATGGAGTACATTGTATGCATGCCAGTGCTGATTCAAGAGAATTTACCCAGAATTCTGGCCCAGAACGACGCGACGCCAATGCGCTGCGTGGTGCCGTCGCTCACTGTCCCCACCTCGGTATCGTCGACGATCCGGCAACTGCCTTTGCCTTTGCAACGCCTGCCAATCATTGCTTTAGCAGCCGGCGCCCCGACACAATCGAACTTCACCATCAACAAAGTTTTTGCCTGACCGACCGGCATACGGCGTGCCCTCTATATCAGGAAGCCATCAACAACGCGCACGGCTCAGCGCCGGTTCAGTCCAATGAACGTGTGCTGGCGGCCGTGGCGCGCTTGCGCAAAGCCCTGGCAGTCACACTGCCCGGATCTACTGTTACTGTGGGAGGTGTTCTGGCATCGACGTTGTTCGCGCTACTCCTCTTCGGCCTTCTCTACATTGGCCTAGACCGGACGAACGTATTGAGTAGTTTAGGGGACGGTAGCGATAACGGTATCGTACAAGATCCCGTTGCCGAAGCGCCAACAACAGACCAGCCTCTTGTGGTCCTGGACGCCGATCCAACTGCAACACCATCTCCATCCCCGACAGCAGCACCGCCGACGGCAACACGCCCGGCGCAAGCTGAAGCATCGCGAGAGTCAGAACCGTCTTTTACACCGACCGCCACAGCAACCCCCTCAATGACGCCGACGAGGACCACTGCCGAACCCACGGAGACGTCATCTCCGACGTCAACAGCGACTGAGATTACGCCCACTGCAACGGCGACCCGTTGTGTTCCCCCGTCCGGATGGGTCACCTATGTTGTTCAGCCTGGCGAGAACCTCTATCGCATCGGTCTACGATACAATTTGGGCGTGAATGCCATGATGGAAGCCAACTGTCTCGACTCAGAAAGCGTCTATTCGGGCCAAACCCTCTATGTGCCTTTCCGCACGCCTGTATATAGCGCCAGCCCGACGCCGGTAGAGCCTGTGCCGACCACCGAGCCCCCACCTCCGCCCGAACCCACAGCCACATCAGAGCCACCACCCCCGCCGCCACCACCGGAGGATACGCCAACTTCACCGCCGCCGACTGCCACGCCGCCCATGGACAACCCCCCGCCCACGCCAACAGCGCCACTGCCCAGTGGTTAGTAGGCGCCAACCTCTACAAGGCTGAACGAATGACAGATCGCTCCCAGTCGCCTGCTGACACTTGGTCGACCGCCGGCCAAGCACAAAACGCTACACCTCAAGCTTCTGCACTCTTTCTCGATCGCGATGGCGTCATCATGGAAAACCGCGCCGATTACGTGCGCAGCTGGTCCGATGTTTCTATTTTCCCTCAGGCACTCACGGCGCTTTCCCGCCTGCGTCATTGGCCAGGTAAGATCATTATCGTTACTAACCAGTCAGTCGTGGGGCGGGGCCTGATAACGAGACAGCGTGCAGACGAGATCAATGAACGTCTGGTCGACGAAATCACCCGCGCCGGTGGGCGCATCGACGCGGTCTACATGTGTCCGCATGCCCCTGCAGATAACTGTGACTGCCGCAAGCCGAAGCCGGGCCTGCTATTGAGGGCCGCAGAGCGCTTCAGTATAGACATGCAAGAGTCGATTATGATCGGCGATGCTTTAACAGATATCGCTGCTGCCAGAGCTGCAGGCGTCAACGTCGCTGCGCTCGTCAGAACCGGGCTTGGGCGCAAGCAAATGAAGCTGCCGCAGGCTCTTGAGATGAACCAGTTCCCAATTTATGATACCCTTTCCGATGCCCTGCAGGCGCTGATACCATCGTAGGCTCGGCGTGGCGCTCAACGCCATTTCCCGCTTAATCGGCATAGGCGACAAGGTCTTCCTTTGCCAGTCGCTCCACTCGCTCTTGCAACTCCCACCCGCTGGCGATGGCCTGGCGAATTATCTTACATATTTGTGCGATTTCTTCCGAACTCACCGATGTGCCTGTAGGCAAAGTCATGATGCGCTCCACTAACCCTTCCGTCTCCGGCAACAGCAAGCCGGCATGTGGGTAGTACGAAACGTACGGCTCCATGCGGTGACAACCGGGATAAAAGTAGCGTCTCGCCCGCACATTTTCTTCCCATAGCACCCAAACCAGCGTATCTCGGCTTACCAGCGTCTGCTCTTGGTCAATCTCAAGCGCGATATACTGGTAATTATT
>CAYSMQ010000322.1:0-5901 GCA_964432035.1 uncultured Ardenticatenaceae bacterium | reverse complement strand
CAATCGTAATGTTCCAAGCGTCGGCCATTCGCACGGACAGGCTGGTGGGCGACGTGCGTGAGCAGACGATGGGCGTGCCCAACCGGCGCGATTTGTTCAACATCTCGCTGCTGATGCGCCCGCTCGTGAGGATGATGCGACCATCGGTCTGCATGCTATCCTCCAGGGCCGCGCCGGCGAGTTTATCGAGACAATTGTGCCGGCCCACGTCTTCCACTTGCATCAGAAGCTCGTTACCGTCTGCCAGCGCCGCTGTGTGGATTCCGCGCGCGCGTTGGTAAAGCGTCGCACCCAGGTGCATGCGACGCATTAACTCTGCCAACTGAGAAGGCGTCACGCGCAGATCGGCATTCAGCGGGCTGTGTTCATTGGAAAGGTCGTCGAAAGTGACGCCGCCGCCACAGCCGGCAGTGACGATGGGCCGATCGGGCAAGAGTGCCTGGCTATCCTGCAGCCAGATGTCCACGCAATCGTTGCGTGAGATGTGCAAGGAGCGCACATCCTCACGCCGTTCGATGATGCCCTCGTTGTAAAGAAAGCCTAAGGCCATCTTGTCCAAATCGCGCGGCGAGCACATGAACGTCGCCAGCTCCTGCCCGTTCACAGAGAGGCAAGCCAGCGCCTCATCCACAACCTCGCCGTCGATCTCCTGCGGCGGGCCGGCGCCCAGGGTGATATAGCGCACGGGGCGGGTGCCTGGGGGAGATTGGGGCCGAGAGGCCTCGGCTTGGGAAATTGGAGATTGGCCGTCTATGCGGCCATCTCCCGCGTGCTCGTCTTCGGAAGTCATTGTCATCTGAGACATCCGATTTCTTCTAGCTACCTGCGGTAGCCGAAATCAGATGTCTGGTTCAATCACCGTTATCCATTAATTCGGGCCATAGGCGAATGGCGCTCATCACGGCCGAACCCGCCGTCTGGCCCAAACCGCACAGCGACGTTTCGGTCATGGTGTGGCCCACGTCGAGCAAAGCCTGCACGTCGCCGCGGCGCGCGCCGCCGTTGTGTGTGGCGCGATCCAGAATCTCCATCTGTCGTTGTGTGCCGATCTGGCAAGGGAAACACTTCCCACAACTCTCGTGGGCGAAGAAGCGGCTTAATTCGTACATCACGTCGCGCAGGTCGACGGTCTCGTCAAAGACCATAATCACACCCGAGCCCAACGGGAAGTTGTTCTCGCGCGCGTCTTCGTAGGTCAGCGGAGTGTCCAGGCGGTCTGGGCCAATAAACGCGCCCGCTGCGCCGCCCATGAGCACGGCCTGAATTTCCTTGCCACCGGGTACGCCGCCAGCCATCTCGATCATTTCGCGCACAGTATAACCGAAAGGCACCTCATAGAGGCCCGGTTTCTGCACATTGCCGCTGAGACAGAACCACTTGGTGCCGGGCGACTCGGCGGTGCCCAGGCTGGCCCACTCATCCAGACCCACGCGCACGACGGCGAGGCCCGCCACCAGCGTTTCCACGTTATTGATGGCAGTGGGCTGCTGGAAAAGTCCCTGCGTGGTGGGGAACGGCGGCTTGATGCGTGGAAAGCCACGCTTACCTTCGATGGCCTCGAAAAGGGCCGTCTCTTCGCCACAAATATAGGCGCCCGCGCTGATGCGCAGCTCGATGTCAAAATGGAAGCCCTTTTTGCCAAACAGATCGCGACCCAGGTATCCGGCCTCGCGCGCCTTGTCGATGGCCGTCTGCAAGCGGCGCGCGGCGCGCGGGTATTCGCCTCGAATGAAAATCCAACCGTTCTCGGCGCCCACGGCGTAGGCCGCCAGCGTCATGGCCTCGATGAGGCTAAAGGGGTCGTTCTCCATGAGCACGCGATCTTTGAATGTGCCCGGCTCGCTTTCGTCGGCGTTGGCAATGACATGCTTTTCTGAGGGGTCGCCCGGCGCGCCTCGCGTAAAGGCCCACTTTTGACCCAGCGGGAACATAGCGCCGCCGCGGCCGAGCACGTCGCTATCCTTCATCATGCCGATAACCTCTTCAGGCGTCATGGTCAGCGCCTTTCGCAGCGCCGCATACCCTTCCATGGCTTCGTACTCTTGGAGGCTGGCGGGATCCACTTTGCCGGCGCGGAAGAGCTTTAGCAACGGCTCTCCGTAAACGCGTAAATCCGGTTCTGGGTACGTTCCTGCGAGAAAAGCAGGGACATCCTCCGGCGTCAGATCGCCGGCCGGACGCTCGCCGTTAAGCGCCACGGGCGCGAACTCGCACATGCCCAGGCAGGGTACGTGCTCGTAAGTGACGCTGCCGTCTTCGCTGGTCTCTCCATGGTGCAAACCAAGCTCCGACTCGATACGTTCCATGATGTCGTGCCCGCCGGCAAGTGTGCAGGCAGAATCCTCACAGACACGTACGACGCGACGGGCCGTGGGCTCGTTATAGAACATTGTGTAAAACTCGATGACGCCATGAATGTCTGCAAGCGGCACGCGCAGGGCGCGGCTAATCGCTTCCTGCGCCTGTGGCGGCACCCAACCATAAATCTCTTGTGTGCGGTGTAAGGCCGGAAGCACCATGCGCCGCCCTTTTGGCGCAACCTCATCCAGATATGCCTGTAAATCACCCAGGTCAGCTACAACGTGGGACATACAACCTCCAGAGCAATGTGGGACGGTGGCGCTGTAGCGAATAACCTGCAGGTTGGTTCGCTACAGCTCTGCTACACCCCTTATACTAAACTAATAAAGTGGCTCCAACAACCGGCTCCAGGCGCTGCTGGTCCTGCTCTCAGCCCCTACTTACCCCGGGCCTGGGATAGGAATTCCTCGGCCTTGGACAAGTCCTCGGGCGTATTCACATTGAAGAAAGAACTGCCCGTCGGGTCATATTCACCGACTTCTTCCGGCGGCACAATGCGCACCTTGACCTGTGGATAAAAGCTGATCATGCGCTGTTCCCCGCTTTCTAACGCATCCTCGACGGCTTTCAGGCACTTTTTGCGCGCGTAAACCGACTGTAGGGTCTGGTAACGATCATTCCAGCGGGGTACGACGACGTCGGCTTTTGCAGAAAGCTCGACAAGGTGCTCCAAAAGTAAGCGGTTGACGAAAGGCATATCACAGGCGACGACGAGCACAGTGTCACCGCGTGCCGCTTGTAGCGCCGTACGTAGACCGTAGAGCGCTCCGGCGCCCGGCTCTTCGTCGGGGATGAGGGGCAAGTCTAGGAACTCAAGCTCCTCATTATTGGTCGTAACCAGCATTTCGTCACCCAAGCCCTCCAGGCGAGCCAAAACGTGCTGGATCATGGGCAATCCCGCCAGCGGAACCAGCGCTTTATCACGGCCCATGCGGCTGGATTGGCCCCCAGCTTGAACGACAACTGTTAACATAGGACCGTATTATATCATGCTCGGCCATCCTGCGTTACAATAAGCGTGAATATTGCCAACAAGGAGGGAAATTCATGGTTAGTAGCGTCGTTTTACTAAACGTAGCCCACGGTCGCATCAATGAAGTCGGGGAGCGTCTCGCCGAATTAGATGGCATCTCGGAAGTCTATTCTGTAGCCGGGCGCTATGACCTGGTGGCTATCGTGCGCGTGCCAGATAACGAGGGCCTGGCCGATCTCGTGACGGAACAGATGCTACACATCGACGGTATCGTCAATTCTGAGACGCTGATCGCCTTCCGCGTCTTCTCGCGGCACGATCTGGAGAGCATGTTCTCTATTGGAATCGAATAAAAGGTATCGTCGGCGAATTTGTCATTGACAGCCGGCCCCTATCCGCTTAGAATTTGTAATATTGTAATTACAAAAGACAGTGAAGGCCTCTCATCATGACCACCATCGATCACGCCAGCCCGATCCCCCTCTACTATCAGCTTCGTCGCTTACTGGAAGAAGAGATCGCCAGCGGAAAGCTACGTCCCGGCGACCAGATTCCCACCGAAGCCGAGTTGTGCCTGCGCCATAACATCAGCCGCACGCCCGTGCGCCAGGCTTTGTTAGAGCTGACGCGAGAAGGCGTGCTAGTGCGCACTGTAGGGCGCGGCACCTTCGTTGCGCCGCGCGAGACGCGCACGACCACCTTGCAGGTGACGATTCCTGACGACCGTTGGAAATGGCCCCTTAACGAGGCTGCTCGCCTGTGGAACGCGGCGCATCCGGCCTCACGGTTGGCGCTGTCATTTGAGACGGTCCCCTTGAACGAGTTGCACGACCATCTTTCGCTGGCTGTAGCACAAGGAAAGGCGCCCGACCTCTCCATCCTCGACTCAGTATGGGTGGCAGAGTTTGCCCATCGCCGCTATTTGTGCCCGCCGGCGGACATCGACGCCGAATGGGTAGCGAGCCTACGGCGCGATCTCTATCGGTCTCTGTTGCACGCCAACAGTTTCCAGGGGGAGCTATATGCGGTTCCTACTAACGCCGACGCCACGGTGCTCTGGTACCGGCGCGATTGGTTTGAGGCGGAGGGCATCGAGCCACCGGCTACATGGCAGGAACTTGTAGACGCGGCAGCACACTTCGCGCAAGCCGAGGTTCAGGAACGCTACGCGCTTGCGCCGCACCCGCTCGTTTTCTGCGCCGGGCGCGCCGCGGGCGAGACAACAACGTACCAGATGCTGCCTTTCTTCTCGTCTAACGGAGGGGAACTACTGGACGGCAAGCGCGTGGTTTTGGACAGCGAGGCGAATTGCCAGGCGTTGGCCTTCCTACGCGAACTGGTGCTAGAACGAGAACTGGTCCCGGCGACGGTAACAGAGCTTGCGTGGGACGGCGCCTGGCGCGCATTTGCTCGTGGCGAGGTGGCGCTGGCGTTTGGCGGCACCTATGAAAACTATCTGATCCAATCGGCTGCCGGCTGGAATAGCGATGACTTCGACCGCCGGGTGGCCTTTGTACCCCTACCTGCCGGTCCCCTAGGCGCGCCGGCGACGCTGGTGGGGGGTATGACCTACGGTATTTACCGGCAATCGGCGCAGGCGGACACGGCGCTTTCGCTCTTGAAACTGACACTCAGCCCTGAAGTTCTGAATCCTTTTAGCCTGCAGACGGGACAGAATCCTGCGTCCATGAGCGCCGTAAATGCCATCGCCGCGCAGAACGACTCTTATCTAGTGCGCACGGCGCGCCTTTTCTCGCACGCAGGTAGCCGCCCTTCCCTGGCAACTTACCACCTGGTTTCGGTCCAGTTTCGCGAGATGCTTGAGCTTTGCCTGTCGGGCCGCCTAAGCGTGGTAAGCGCCCTGCGCCGCGGGGCGGAACGGATTGCGGGGATTACAGGTTACTCGCTACCGCGAGACACTCTTGCGCGGGAGGCCGACTAGCCCACGCGCTCAGAATGTGACTTGACACATGAATACGCTTTGTTTATGCTTTTCTTATATTTGTAATTACAAAATGATGTAACTACAAATGATTTCGAAAGTCGGCGCTGCAGCCCGCAATCCAGCCCCCGTACGCTAACGCTAACAAGACGGTACAGGCAAACGATACGGATGAAAGCACGCTTTCAACTAGCACCCTACCTTCTCGTTTTACCCGCGCTGCTCACCCTTTTGCTCCTCTTTGTCTACCCCATCGCCTGGAATGGTTGGCTCTCTATACATGACGTCACCTTCCGCACGTTTAGCCAAGAGTGGCCCTTCGCTGGCGCTGACAACTACGTGGCGCTGATTCGGGACACGATCTTTCCTCGCCACTTCATTGAATCAATTTGGATCTCGGCCAAATTCGTGGGCGGTAGCATTGTTGGGCAATTTGTGCTGGGTCTGGGCCTGGCGATGGCGCTCAACAGCCGCATCCGTGGTCGCAACACTTTCCGCATGCTCATCGCGCTGCCCTGGATTCTCTCTGAGCTGGTCGTGGCCTATATCTGGCTCTACATGTACCAGCCCTCGGGAACGGCCAACAATTTCCTGAGTATCTTTGGCATCGATACCGTGCGTTGGC
>CAYSMQ010000321.1:0-5911 GCA_964432035.1 uncultured Ardenticatenaceae bacterium | reverse complement strand
TACGCCGTTATTAAGACTTCCAGGAGCGCCGAATTGATTATGGTGCTAGTCTGCGAGCGCAATATCAACCGTTGCCGCACACAGGATGATTGGACCTCCTACCAGGTTTATGATGGCGAGCATAGCCCCACGCGGCCCATCCTACTTATCGACACCGGCAACGACGAGTTATACGTTTTCTCGCGTAACAAAGAGAACAATCACGACGCCATCTATTACAAGCGCACCAGCCTGGATAACATTCAATTTGACGTTGGTAGCGTCGGCACGCTGTTTATTAAAAGTGCCGTGGACGACGGGATCAACGATCCCACCTCCACCAAGCAGAATCTGAGCAGCGCTACCGGCCTTGTCGTACTCGCCAGCGACTCCGGTCCCGACCGCTACTTCTTCAACTACATGAGCCTTTCCGGCAGCGCGACGAAGTACGACCTGACGGTGAACGTCGTGGGCCAGGGCAACGTGACGCCAGATCCGCCCGGCGGTGAGTATGACGAAGGAACAACCGTTTCGCTGACGGCGACGCCCGATCCCGGCTGGAAGTTTACTGGCTGGAGCGGCGACCTTAGCGGAACGGACAACCAGACGTCGATCTTCATGAATGGCGATAAAACGGTCACTGCCACCTTTACGCAGCTGGAGCAGTATGATCTGACGGTAGAGACAACGGGCCAGGGCAATGTGAGCCTGGAGCCCTCTGGTGGCACCTACTATGAGGGAACGCAGGTAACGTTGACGGCGACGCCTGACGCCGGCTGGCAATTCGACAGCTGGGGCGGCGCGGCGAGCGGCACGGATGTGGAGACGACTGTAACCATGGACGGTGACAAGACCGTCTCCGCTACGTTCACGCCGATCCCGCAGTACACGCTGACGGTGAACATGAACGGCGAGGGCAGCGTAACCCTCAGCCCTTCGGACGGACCGTACGATGAGGGAACGGAAGTTGAGCTGGAGGCCATTCCCGATCCCGGCTGGGAGTTCAGCGGCTGGAGTGGCGCGTTGACCGGCGACACGAATCCTGAAACGATCACCATGGATAGCGACAGAACCGTCACCGCCAACTTCACCCAGATCCCGCAATACACGCTGACGGTAAACACGGTGGGCAGCGGTAGCGTCACTCCTGACGGCGGCGCGTACGAGGAAGGGACTGAAGTAGCGTTGACCGCCACGCCGAATGCCGGCTGGCAATTCGACAGCTGGAGCGGCGCGGCGAGCGGTACAAACCCGGAGACGACGGTGGTCATGGACGGCGACAAGACCATTACTGCCACGTTCACAGAAATTCCACCCGCTCAATACACGCTGACGGTGAATATAGAGGGTGCGGGCAGTGTGACGCCGGACGGCGGTACGTACGAAGAAGGGACCGAAGTGACGCTGACGGCGACGCCCGATGCCGGCTGGCAATTCGATAGCTGGAGCGGCGCGGTGAGCGGTACGGATTTTGAAACGACGATTACCATGGATGGTAACAAGACGGTTACGGCCACCTTTAAGGAGATCCCCGAATATACGCTGACTGTGAACACAAATGGCCAGGGCAGCGTAACCGTGGATCCGCCTGGCGGCACGTACGAAGAGGGGACCGAGGTGACGTTGACGGCGACGGCTGACGCCGGCTGGCAGTTCGACGGCTGGAGCGGCGCGGCAAGCGGTACAAATCCGGAGACTATGGTGGTCATGGACGGCGACAAGACGATTGCTGCCACCTTCAGCCCCATCCAACGCGAACTAACCGTGACTGAACTCGGCGGCGGCAACGTAATCGTCGACCCGCCCGGCGGCGTCTATGATCACGGCGCGAGCGTCACGCTCACGGCAAACGCTCAATCCGGTTGGACCTTCAACAGCTGGAGTGGTGATCTGACAGGAACAGATAATCCGACCACGATTACCATGGACGCCGATAAGGAAATAAACGCCACCTTCGTGCAGAAAGAGAGCGGAATACAAATCGAGGTCAGCGCGAGGCCAATGACGGCAACGGTTGGGCAGGTAATCACCTACACCTACGTCGTAGCCAATATCGGCGAGGCGACCCTGAACGATGTCGTTGTCGTCGATGACCGTCTGGGCGCCGTGACCCTGGATCGGACGACACTAGCCAGCGGCGAGACGGCCATAGGACGATTGTACTATACTGCGGTCGTGGACGATTTGCCCGGACCGCTGCAGAATATGGCGACGGCAACCGGCACGTCTGTGCTGGATGAAGAAGTAAGCGACAGTGACATGATTTCCGTCGCGCTCAGACAGCTATCATTTGTTTACTATATGCCGCTTGGATTGGGCAGCGCGCCCGCAGAGACGGCGCAGAACGTAAAGCAAGCCACGCGGTCTGGCTCCGAACGCGTCGCCGATTATCTTGTGGCGCCGCGACGGTGGACCGCACGACGCTAGGAGGGTGCTGATTGAGACATCTGCGCACAAAATCTATGACCGCCTGACAACATCACTCCCGTTAGCATGTCAGCAGTTCGGCTCTAGTGAACTGAGGACGCGGGTCGCAGAACCGGCCCGGAGGCCAACTGTTTGGCCGTTTTAAAGGTAGATTTGTATGAGTAGTATGGAGACTAAGGAAATGCAAGTATTGAAAAGATTGAAGTCCACTCGTTTATTTACCCCCGCTCTTGCCGCAATGGCGTTCGTGGTGGTAGCAGCGCTTTGGGGTATCATCTCTATCGCCTACGCCGATGGCGCTGACACCGCGCCGTATACCCTGGACGTTGGGTATCTCGATTTCACCTATGGTTCCGATGTGACAGACGTGACGGATGATCACACTGAGAGCCGGCCCGAAAGTAAACTTTGGTGGCATGATGGCTACTGGTGGGCCAGCATGTGGAACGAAATTTTGGAAGAGTATCACATTTACCGTCTTAACTGGGGAACGCAAACGTGGCAGGACACCGGCGTCGCGCTGGACGACCGGCCTGAATCGCGCGCTGACGCGCTCATGGACGGCGACACGGGTACCCTGTACGTTGCGTCTCACTTTAAACAAGACAATCCGTCAGTCGTAAACGATCCCATCAACCATGCGCGCCTGTACCGTTTCACATACGACGATGCTATAGAGACGTATGTTCCTGACCCCGGTTCTCCTTTCCTTGGTATTAACGAGGACAAGACCAACACGCTGGTTATTGATCAGGAATCTGGCGGCAGAATGTGGGCCACATATGTTTCCCGCCAGCAGGGAGCCGGCGACCTTTACGAAGTCTATGTCAACGCTTCTGACGACAATGGCGAGACCTGGGAAACGCCCTTTTCGCTTCTTGGCGTCGTCACCGATACAAACAAGCTCGCAGTGGATGACGTCTCTTCCGTGGTCGCTTTCGACAATACCGTGGGCGTCATGTGGACCAACCAGGTTTCCGGTACGTTGCACTTTGCCGAGCACACGTCTGGGATGCCCTATAACAGCGGTTGGATTAGCGAGACGGTTCCTCTCGACGGCGAAATCGATGACCATCTGAGCCTCAAGGCCAACAGCGCGGGGCAGCTCTTTGCGGCTGTCAAGACCACGGCAGAGGGCAACGGCGAACCGCTCATCGAAATGGTCGCCCGCGATACGGACGGTACATGGTCAACCAGCGTTTACAGCGGCGCCAACTTCCAGGACACGAGGCCCATTCTGGTCGTCGATGAAGGCAACAATCAGGTCTACATCTTCGTCACCGGCAAACCGGGCGGCAGCAAGATTTGCTACAAAACCGCCACAATTACATCGCCGCTTTCCAATATGGAATTTGTCGACGGAGATTGTGGTATACCGTTCATTGAAGACGTGGAGTATGATCGGTTTGATAGCGCCACATCAAGCAAGCATGTCGTAGATAATACGACCGGTCTTATCGTCCTGGCCAGCGAGGATCACAGCGGACGCGTATACGGACACAACGTCATTGGCGATCCGCCGCCGGTCCTGACCCAGCGCTCGCCAGGAATCGGCGAAACGAATGTCGCTCTTAATGCTGTAGTCTCGGTCCAGTTTAGCAAAAACATGAATGTTGGGACGGTGGTGGACACCAACAACTTCACCGTGGATGGCGGCAGCGGGCCTATCGCCGGAACGATTGGCTATGATGGCGCCAGCCGCACGGCGACCTTTACGCCGACCATACCGCTTAGCCCGAACACCATCTACACGGTCAACATTTCGGACGCCATGCAGGATGAGGGTGGCAAGGCGCTGTACGAAGCCGAAACGTGGACTTTCGAGACCGGCGTAGCGACCTCAGTTCCTAGCGTGGTCTTTAGCGCTGCTTCTTACAGCGTGAACGAGGACGCTGGCACAGTGACTGCTACCGTCAATCTGAGCGAGGCTTCCGGTCAGACCGTCCAGGTGACCTACGCGACGGCGTCGGGCACGGCCACGTCCGGAGCGGATTACACGCCGGTTGGTGGTTCATTGAGCTTCGCCCCGGGTGAGACGACAAAAACGTTCAACGTGCCTATCCTCGACGATGCGCTCGATGAGCCGGACGAAACGGTGAATCTCACCTTGAGCGCGCCGCAAAATGCGACGCTTGGCACGCCAAGCGAGGCGGTCGTGACCATCGTGGATAATGACGAGCCGCCGACTGTGCAATTCAGTATGGCTGACTATACAGCAAACGAAGCTGCAGGAACCGCGCTGATCACCGTTCAGCTGAGTGGACCATCTGGGCTGGCGACCGCCGTCGACTATGCCACCAGCGATGGCTCGGCGACGGCCGGAAGCGACTACGTTGCAACCAGCGGCACGCTCGATTTCGCCGCCGGCGAAACGTCCAAAACCTTTACCGTGAACATCCTCAACGATGTTGTTGCGGAAGGGGACGAAACTGTCAATCTGACGCTTAGTAATCCAGATGATGCAACACTGGGCACCCCCAGCACGGCAACCTTGACGATTGAGGACGACGGAGATGTGGAGGAGGAGGAAGATTTCCTGATCTACTTGCCCGCGATCTTCAGACGATAAGGGATCGTCTTTAACTCCGCGATCCTGCGGTAAAAAAGGGGCGACCGGCGCGCCGGTCGCCCGTTTTTGCGTTTCAACTGCAGTGTGTGGTTCCCTGGTTGGGCGCGGCAGACATTAGGAACCAGTCAGTTTGTCCAGCTGTGTGTCGTCTAGTAACAGCGGTTCTGTTAGAATCGCCAGGTTCAGCTATATGCAACCGAGGCCTCTGCCGCGCGCTCTCCAGGAGAATCGCTCCCCACAGCCTCAAATGATAGCCATGTTACAGGCAAGTTAGCACGATCTCTATGGAGAGTAAGGAAATGAAAGTACTGCAGAAGTTGAAGAACACCCGTTTATTTATCCCTACGGTTGTGCTCCTGGGGTTGGCGGTGACGGCAGCACTGTGGGGCGTCACCTACGCGGATGGCAACCCAAGTGTCCCCTACACTCTGAACCACGGGTACCTTGGTTTCACCTATGGTGAGACCATAACAACCGATCACACTGCCAGCCGGCCGCAAAGTAAGCTGTGGTGGCATGACGGTTACTGGTGGGCCACGTTGTGGCATGAAGGGCAGGAAGAGTACCATATCTACCGCCTGAATTGGGGAACACAGGTGTGGCAAGACACAGGTGTCGCGCTCGACGACCGGCCTGAAGCTCGCACTGACGTGCTCATGGATTCCTCCACCGGAAAATTATACATCGCCTCCCACTTCAAGCAGGATAATCCTTCGTCGGTAAACGGACCTGAAAATTGGGCTCGCCTGTATCGCTTCACGTACGATGAGCCTACTGATTCATTTATGCCCGATGCTGGATCGCCATTCTCAGGAGACAATGGCATCAATATGGACAAGACCAACTCGGTCGTCATTGATAAGGATGATAGTGGTAGATTATGGGCTACCTATGTTTCCCGCCCGCAACACACCCAGAGCGACTACCAAGTTTACT
>CAYSMQ010000320.1:3075-5954 GCA_964432035.1 uncultured Ardenticatenaceae bacterium | reverse complement strand
CCTCGGCATCCGATTCTTCAACTTCGGGCGCCTCAGTGGCCTCAGGCGTGGTCGCCTGCGGCCGTTGCCCGCAGGCGGCAAGAGCCATGATCAATACCATTACCAGTGACAGAAACCAGAACCTTTTCATCGTTTCCTCCTCCATAAACTTTCGCTCATGAAATAATGGGATAAGAGCTATCTGACGATAGCTCGTCTGCAGCCATAGCATGCTTAGCATGCTCATAGGCCAGGATGGTGGCGCCCCAGATGCCTGGGTTGTCGGCTGTTTCTAACAAATGAATTTTTTCGGAAGGGAGCATGTTGTCGGCTAACTCAGATTGTTTCCGCAGTTGTGAAAGCTCGGCCTCGATGGGCTGCCAGAAAGCCGCGCCGGCGCTTGCGACCCCACCGCCCACGACGACGCGCTCCACGTCGTAGCTCATTACCAGCCAGTGCAGCGCGCGCGCCAGATGCCTGGCGCATCCTTGCACCACTTCTTGCGCTTGCTCGTTGCCCGCCGCGGCGGCAGAAAAGACGTCAGCCGCCGTTGGCGGTTGTCCGTTGTGCGAGAGAAAACCGGCCGCCCTGCGTGAGATGGCCGGCCCAGAGGCGATCGTTTCCAGACAACCGCGCAGCCCGCACAAGCAGCGTTCGCCCTGAGGATCGAAGACCATATGTCCGATTTCACCGGCCATGCCGTTTGCACCGCGCAAGAGGCGCCCGTCGACGACGATGCCGGCGGCGATGCCCGTGCCTACGCTGACGTAGGCCAGACTCTCCAATTGCTGTTGTGCCTGCACGTGTTGGTAGAGTCCCAGGGCGGCAACGCGCACGTCGTTTTCCACGTTTACCGGTGCTTTCAGACGGGCGGCGAGGGCCATTGCCAGGGGGAAGGAGCTCAGATTAAGGTTGACTGCCAGGCGCACCACGCCGCTTTCGGGATTCACCTGGCCTGGAACGCCCAGCCCGACGCCGAGCAGATTCGCTGTTGTGGCTTGCGCCTGGGACAGAACGCGACGCGCCGTATCGTCGATGCTCTCCAGTAAGCCTTCGGGTCCGCTGTTGTCCGTGGCTGCAACCATGCGGGCAACGGTCTGTCCCCTTAAATCGACGGCGACGGCCTCGATTTTTGTACCGCCAACGTCAATAGCCAGTAGAAGTTGTTTCATGTGTGTCGTGTCCTAAACGATTCCCAACTCGTGTTTCAAGACCAGTGCTGAGGAGCCAAGTACCACAACGTCCTCGCCCAGAACGGAGTAACTCAATGTCGTTTCGTCTACCATGGCCGGCAGCGCGCGCCGGCGAGCCTCGGACTGTGCTGCCTGCAAAAAGAGCTCGCCAAACTGGCTGACGCGTCCCGAGATGACGATGTGGTGCACATTGAAGGCGCCGATCAGGTTAGCAATGGCCATCCCTAAATAACGACCGCTCTTGCGAACAACGTGCACGGCAGCCGCATCTTGCGCCTGAACGGCGCTGACCAGATCTTGCCACCTTAGTTGGCTCCGTTCCATCTCGGTACGCGCCCTCTGCAAGATGGCGCGCGTACTGGAAAACGTTTCCAGGCAGCCGCGGTTGCCGCACGTGCACGTTGGACTTTGGCCATCGCCACCGGCAACGACAACGTGTCCGATTTCACCGGCGGCGAAACCGTCGCCGTACAGAGGTTGCCCGTTGAGCACGATGCCGGCGCCAATACCCTGTCCAACCTTGATCAGGATTAAATTACTGCTGTCCCGACCAATGCCAAACGTCCCTTCACCCATGGCTGCTGCCTGGCTGTCGTTGGCGATGTGCGCCGGGGTCTCAAAACGGTCTTCTAAAAGCTCTTTTAACGGCAGACCGCGCCAGTCTAGATTTACAGCCTGTCGAACAATGCCGCGTTGGGGATCGACCAGGCCCGGCGTGCCAACGCCAATGCCAAGCAAGGGGACGGGCGAGGCCGCGCGCAGGCGCTCGACCAGTTTATAGACCAGTTCAAGCGCCTCACGCCCCACGCGCCCCTCGGTGGCGAAGTGCGCTCGCTCCGTGACGCCCCCGCGCAGGTTGATCAATGTGCCGCGAAATTCGCGGCTACCCAGATCCAGGCATAGCAGGCGGTAGGCGGTGGCGTTAACTTCGAGCAGGGTAGGCGGCTTGCCGCCGGCCGAAGGACCCATGCCTGTTTCGGCAACGAGCTGGTCGTCCAGCAGGTCGCTGACGATGGTAGAGACCGTGGGACGTGTCAGGCGCGTCGCCCGCGCGATATCCGCGCGGCTGATACCGTCCTGTTCGTAAATCGTCTTCAGGACGAGACGGGTGTTATGGTTTCTAGTCTGTTCCCGTGTGGCTTTGCGCATAATTTCGTGGCACGAGCTAAGTTAGTTAAATTAACTTACAAAGTCAGTTTAGATCGTTTGCTGTCTGATGTCAAGAGATTCGCCGAAAATGTGAGCGTTTCAGGTCGCATTACGCCGGCTCCCATATACCTGATCTCCTATAAACGTTCTGGAGCGGGCGCAGTAGAATTATGTGAAAGCGTGATGTTGAGAGTGCAGTACCCAACGTAGACATGGACGAGCAAGCCGAAGGAATGGAAGCCGAAGTGGCGGGACGGCGTGAAAGGATCGCCTCACTTATCGCAGAAGCCTGGCAGCTGGGCGCGCGCGACCCGCGTCGCGCGCTTGCACTCAGCCAGGAGGCGTACAAATTGGCGCAGGAAGCGGGCTTCGATGCACGCCCCGAGGAGATGCTTCCCGTTCTCATCAATTTGTCCCGCTTCCATTACGAGCTGTCGGAACTGGATCGTGCCCAGGCGTATTTGGAGAAGGCGCTGACGCTGGCGCAAGCGTTCGAGCCGCCCGAAAATGGCCAGGAGAGGACGACCTACTTCCACTCATTGAGCCGCATCTACATAG
>CAYSMQ010000320.1:0-3065 GCA_964432035.1 uncultured Ardenticatenaceae bacterium | reverse complement strand
TTGCTCAAAAGTCTGGAGCTGATCCGTAAAATAGATAATGAATCGTATGAGGCTCACGTCCTTTCCAATATCGGCATGGTCTATGGGGTCACGGGAGAATCTCAGGCGGCGAAAGAGGTCTACGAACAGGTGCTTCGCATTTGCGAGCGAAGTGAAAACGTGGTGGGACGCGGACTGGCCTTGAATAATATGGCTATGGTATGTGCGGAGGCCGGAGATTATGCCGAGGCCCTAAACTATGCCCGGCATAGCCTGGAAATTGCGCGCGAACGTGGGCACCGCGGTATGGAAACGAACGCGCTGGACTCGGCTGGTGTGGCTCATATGAAACTTGGCAATTTTGACGAAGCGTTGGCGCACTTTGAAGATAGCGCGTCCCTAGCAGCCGAACTAGGTGACCGGCATGATGAATTGGCGGCATGGATGCATATTGGCCAGTTGTACGCGCGCAAGGCGTCGGCCGGTGGCGCGGAGATGGCAAGTTCCGCCCACGAGGCCTTGCAGCGAGCCCTGGCGTTAGGTGAAGAGTTGGGGGACAAGGAGCAGATCCGGAATTGCCACCAGGAACTGGCCCGCCTTTTCAAGACTCAGGGAGATTATGAGCGCGCGTTGAGCCATTACGAGCAATATCACGACGCCGACAGGGCCATTTATAGCGAGCGCGCCGACATGCGTTTCAAGACGCTGCAGGTGATACAGGAGACGGAGAGCGCGCGAAAGGAAGCAGAAATAACCCGGCTGCGCAACGTCTCCTTGGAAAAGGAGATTGAAGAGCGTCGCCGTGTAGAAGCTGCCCTGCGCGAGAGCGAGACGAGATTTCGCCTGCTGATGGAAGAGTCACCCATCGGCGTGCACATTTATGGGCCGGATGGCACGCTCTTGCACGCCAACCGCGCCTGGTGGGAAATGTGGGATGATGGCGAACGATTTCGACCGGGAAAGTCTAACATCCTAGATAGCCCCGTTCTCGCTCGCCTGGGGCTCCGCGAACTGGTACAACGGGCGTTTGAAGGCGAGCCTGTGCAGCTGCCAGAAGTGGAGCTCGATCCAGAGGAGTTTGGGCTCAGGCTAAGAGGTCGCGCCTCTGGTAAGCGCATCTTGCGCGCGCACGCATATTGCCTCATGGACGATGAAGCAGAGGTTCATGAAGCGTCCCTAGAAGATCAACCGCCTACACTAAAAAATGTCGTCTTGCTCATAGAGGACATTACGGAACAGCGGCGATCGGAGGAAGTCTTGCGCCTGGCGCAGAAGATGGAAAGCCTGGGTGTGCTGGCAGGCGGTGTGGCTCACGACTTTAACAATCTGCTCGTGGCTATGTTGGGACAGGCGTCATTGGCCCTGAAACAGTTGGCGCCCGGCGACTCGACGCGCGAGCATTTAAAGAAAGTAGTTGAAGCCGCGCAACAGGCCTCGGATCTTACCCAGCAAATGCTGGCCTATTCCGGGCGCGGTCATTTTGCCATCCAATCCATGAACCTGAACGCCCTGATTGAAGATCAGGTTGAGCTCTGGCAGGCCGCGGCGTCACATCGCGTCCAGCTGCAGCTGGCGCTCGCACCTTCGCTACCGCCGATTGAAGGCGACGCCGGACAACTGCGGCAGATGATTCTAAACTTGATTCTAAATGGCGTCGAAGCCCGGTCTTCTGGGTCTGTGACATTGCGTACCGAGTTGGTAGAGACATCCGATTTCTCCGAGAAATCGGATGTCTTACATTCCTACTCCCAATTCACTGGCAGACCACTAGAACCTGGCGCCTACGTGAGGCTAGAAGTCATCGACGAGGCAACCGGTATTCCTGTAGATGAGCTGCCACACATCTTCGATCCCTTCTTTACCACGAAAGAACAGGGTCGAGGGTTAGGGTTGGCGGCGGTCCTGGGCATCGTGCGCGGACATAGGGCCGGCCTTCTTGTGCGTAACAATCGCCACGGCGGCGCTACGTTCGAGATTCTCTTTCCCGCTCATGCCGCTCCTAGCGCCGATGCGCACACGGATGCCCGGACACGTGAGGATTCCCCTGTGGGTCCGTCAGGCCAGACAACGCCCGCGGACGGCAACGGCGCCACGCACGAGGGCCTGGTGCTGGTAATTGACGACGAGAGCCACGTGCGCGAAGCGGTGACCGACATTCTGCTGCTGGAGGATATTCCCGTTCTGGCTGCAGAGGACGGTTACCAGGGAATTGACCTGTATCGCGAACATCGCACCGACGTCGAACTTATCCTCCTTGATCTCTCCATGCCCAACATGGATGGGGAAGAAACATATCGCCGGTTGCGGCAGATCGATCCCCAGGTCCGCGTTCTCCTTTCCTCCGGCTACAGCGCCAGCGACATTGCCAACCACTTCGAAGCGGAAGGCGCCGTTGGCTTTTTGCAGAAGCCGTATAGTATCACGACCCTGGTGGATGAGGTCAGGCGCCATCTAAGAGAAGCGCTTTAGAAAGCGCACCATGCCGGAAAACTGCAAGAAGCTCCGTTCAACTTAAATAGAGGCGGATACGGCCACATTTGCGGGCGCTTCAAATATTGGCTAGGATGGAAAGGACGCTTACTTATCCAGTAGAGGGGAATTAACGGAGCGCTTCATCTAACTAAGTCGACTTTGTTGTACTCAGTCGCGCGCTTGCGGCCGTTTTGCGCCGCCCATCCTCTTAAGCCGCCCCCTCACAACTCAATAAAGGAAAGGTCACGTATGGATCCGGATACTCCGACCCGCTCAAAGTCTCAACAACCAAGAAAGGGTGGAGTCTTACCGCTCTTGCTACTGGGCGCCTTCTTTCTGTCCCTCTTCATGATTGCGCTGACCGCTGTTACAGCCACGCCGGCTGTCGCCGGAGATACCCGGCAACAAGAACCGGACCGGCCACTGGCCTGTCCTACCAGCGTTTCTAGCACCTACGATGATACCATCGAGCGCGATGATTTTTGCGTCTACTATGATGCCGACGACGACGATACGCCGGAGGAACTCGCCGAAGACGTGGCCGACTATACTGACGGCCATTGGGACCGCTTCGTCGATTTTGGCTTCAACGAGCCGGCCACGCCGGGCGAACT
>CAYSMQ010000319.1:0-5976 GCA_964432035.1 uncultured Ardenticatenaceae bacterium | reverse complement strand
GTGTTGGGGCTGAGGCTGGTGAAACGCTCGGTGAACCAGGACGATACGAGCGCGTATCATCTGTTTTATGCGGATAAGGTGGGTAGCCCGGGCACGGATATGACTTTTTTTGATTGGCCGCACGTGCCGCCGGACCAGCGGGGGACGGACAGCATCGCGGGCACGGCGTTTCGCGTAAAGGGGCGCGAGGCGCTGGAATTCTGGCAGGGGCGGCTGGGCGAGCACGGGGCGAAAGTGGGCGAGATTGAGCAGTTTGACGGGCGCGATCTATTGCGCTTTGAGGACCCGGAAGGGCAGCGCCTGTTGCTGGTGGACGACGAGGGCGCGCCGTACGAGGGCGTGTACTGGGAGGAGGGCGGCGTGCCGGAATCGCACGCCCTGCGCGGATTTTACGCCATCGTGCTCTCCGTGCCGCGCCTGGACCGCGTGGCGCCGATCCTCACGCA
The DNA here is from genome assembly GCA_964432035.1 of uncultured Ardenticatenaceae bacterium. Taxonomy (GTDB): domain Bacteria; phylum Chloroflexota; class Anaerolineae; order Promineifilales; family Promineifilaceae; genus JAAYYY01. The sequence continues at coordinate 5,530 of CAYSMQ010000319.1, read as the reverse complement.
GCTGCTGAACCTTGAGGAGGCGCGGCGGGCCTCGTTTGAGGACGGGCGCGAAGTGGTCATCTACGAGATGGACGAGGGCGGGCCCGGACGGCAGGTGTGGGTCCTGGAGGAACCGAACCGGCCCATGGCGCGCATGGGGGCCGGCGGCGTGCACCACGTGGCTTACCGTTTGCGCGACGACGAGGAGCAGCAGGCGTGGCAATCGCGCATCCGCAGCGCGGGCCTGCCCGTGTCGGGCATCATCGACCGTTTTTACTTCAAATCGATCTACTTCCGCATCTCCAACGGTATCCTCTTCGAAGCGGCGACGGACGGGCCGGGATTTGCCACGGATGAGAAGCTGGAGAATCTGGGCGAGACGCTGGCCCTGCCGCCGTTCCTGGAGCCGCACCGGGAGCAGATTGAGGCGGGGTTGAAGCCGATTGAGGTTGGAGATTAGAGATAGGGGGTTGGAGACTGGAGATTGGAGATTGGGGATTGGCTGACTGAAGGAAGAAGGAAGAGGGAAGAAGGAAGAAGGGGATTGGAGGTTGAGCTGATTGGCTTATGGCTCTGACACTGGACGATTATCAGCTTAGGACTCTGCGGCTGCGGGCGAATGGGTTGGCGGCGGGGGGTATCGGGGGCGATGTGGCCGGGGTGGTGCAGCGGGTGTGTGGGTTGCAGGGGCAGGAGCGCGCGGCGGTCGACTTGGGGTTGCAGGCGCGATCGGCGCGGGCCAGGCAGGGTGCGCTGGTCCGGGCGGACGTGGTGAGGGCGCTGGACGAAGACGGAAGCGTGGTCCGCACGTGGGCCATGCGCAGTACCATTCACATGCTGGCGGCGGAGGATGTGGGCTGGATAGTGCGGTTGCTGGGACCGGTGTTCATCCCAAAGGGCCGGCGCCGGCGACGGCAGCTGGGCCTGGACGAGGAGATGTGCGATCGTGCCACGGCGGCTATGGAACGCGTTCTGGGCAAGGAAGGACCGCTGACGCGGGCGGAGCTGCTAGGACGGTTGGCGGCGGAGGGGTTTCCCGTGGAAGGACAGGCGGGCTACCACCTTATCGCGCGCGCCGGGTTGCAGGGCGTGGTGTGTTTCGGGCCGGATCGCGCTGGCGAGCAGACGTTTGCCCGGACGGAAGATTGGTTGGGGCCGGTGGCGGTGAAGTGGGAGGAGGAGGAAGCGTTGGCGGAGTTGTTGCGCCGCTACTTGCGCGCGTTTGGGCCGGCAAGCGTCCACGATTTTGCGCGCTGGTCTGGACTGGGCGTGCGGGAGGCCAGGCGCGGAAAAAAGTTAAATGAGGGCCGGTTGGTGGAGGTCGACTCGCAGGTGGGGGAGCGACTGCTGATGTTGCCGGAACAAGAGGCGTCGCTGGAGGAGGACGAGGAGGAGCCGAGCGCCCGTTTGCTGCCGGCGTATGATTCGTTTTTGCTGGGGTACACGAACAGAGACCTGATTGTGCCCGAAGCGCACGCCAGGGAGGTGCATCCCGGCGGCGGGGTGCTACGGGCCACCGTGTTGGTGAACGGCATCGCGGTAGGCAACTGGCGCGCGTGTCGCGGTCCGCATCGCGGGTCGCATAGCGGGTCGCAGGATGTGGAGCTAACGCTGTGGGAGCCGCTGCCGGGGGCGAAGATGGAGGCGGTGGAGCGGGAGGTGGGATTGATGCGGCGGTATCTGAACGGCTAATGCGCCGGGCGCGGCCGTCAAGATGACGGCGTTCCAAAGCCACAACAAGCGGCGTTCTTGCGGCGAGAAGGTGGCAAGTGGGTGACAGTATTAGGGCAGCTCTAATAGAGCGTTAAAAAACCACTTGCCAGCGCTTACGGCGCTTTTCTATAATGTGCTTACTTATTCTTTCGTGTGTGTCCCAACAACCGTTTGAACGGAAAAGGAGGCGAGCCGTGACCTGACGAGGCGGAGCCATTCCCCACACTTAAAGTTCCCCTGCAGCTGACTAAAGATTATCAATTGGAGGATTTGACGTGAAAAAGAAGTTTACGAGCGTTCTATTGATCGCGGCATTGTTCCTTGTGACTTTGTCCGTGGCCACAGCAGCGCCAACGCAAACACCCGGCAACGGCAACGGTCCGCCGGACCACGCGGCGCGACCTGATGATTTGCCGCACCCCTTGGGCGAGCAGCGACGCGCCTTACGCGCCCAGGCCATGGAAGCCAAGGCCCAGGGCAAAGCGCATGGCAAGACCCACGAAGTGGCCCGCGGCCAGTTTGTGGAGCTAGAGCGCGAAGGTGAAGATCCGATCTGGACGGTGCTGGGCGAGTTTGCCAACTACGAGCACAACAGCATTCCCGAACCCGATCGCAGCGTAAACAACACCACATACTGGGTCGAGGATTTCAATCGCGACCACTATATGGATATGCTGTTTTCGGAGGAGCCCGGCGCCATCTCCATGCGCAACTACTACATCGAGCAGTCGTCCAACCGTTACACGGTTAACGGCGACGTGACGGACTGGGTTCAAGTGCCCGGAGACGCCGTCGAATATGGAGTGGCTTTTTCGGACACCTGGTTCTTTGTGCGTGATTCGATCAACGCCTGGTACCAGTCGCAGCTGGACGCGGGCATGTCGCCTGCCGAAATCGACGACTATCTGAGCCAGTTCGACGTCTGGGATCGCTACGACTATGACGGCGACGGCAACTTTGACGAGCCGGATGGCTACATCGACCACTTCCAGTCGGTGCATTCCGGTGAAGGTGAAGAGGCCGGCGGCGGCGAACTGGGCGCGGACGCTATCTGGAGCCATCGCTGGTACGTGCAGCTGACGCCAGTCGGCGCCGGCGGTCCGACGCTGGAGGATGGCACGCAGGTGCCTTTCGGTGGTGTGCAGATTGGCGATTCCAGCTATTGGATCGGCGATTACACGGCTGAGCCTGAAAACGGCGGCGTGGGCGTGTTCGCGCACGAGTTCGCGCACGACCTGGGTCTACCGGACCTCTATGACACGGCTGGCGGCGAAAACTCCACGGCCTTCTGGACGGTGATGTCTTCCGGCTCCTGGATGGGCGAAGGCGGCGACCACATCGGCACCAAGCCCAACCACTTTGGCGCCTGGGAGAAGTTCCAGCTAGGCTGGTTGGACTACGACGTGGCCGTATATGGTCAAAACAGCTCCCATCGCCTGGGCCCGGCGGAGACGACGACCAAGCAGGCGCAAGCCCTCATCACCGTACTGCCGGACAAGGAAGTTGCGACCCAAATCGGTCAGCCCTTCGCCGGCGACTTCTTCTACTATAGCGGCGCGGGCAACAACCTGGACAACTGGATGTATCGCGAGTTTGACCTGCCGGCGGGCGCCAGCCTGACGGCGCAGGTGGACTACGACATTGAGGACGACTGGGATTACGCTTACTTGGTCGTTTCCACGGACGGCGGCGCCAATTGGGAACCGGTTGAAACCAGTGAGTCCACAGATACGAATCCCAACGGCCAGAATCTCGGCCACGGCATCACGGGTAACTCCCAAGGCTGGACGGAATTGACGGCGGACCTCTCGGCGTACGAAGGTAACGTGCTGCTCGGATTCCGTTACTGGACAGACGTGGCAGTGATTGAAGATGGCCTGATGGTCGACGAGATCTCGGTGGCCGGAGAGACTTATGGCGCCGAAAGCGACGCGGGCTGGACCTTTGAGGGCTTCCGCGTGACGGACGGGCTAGAAACGTCCTTCCACTTTAACGCTTACATTGCTGCCTATCGCCAGTACCGTGGCTACGACGACACCCTGCCGGTCGGTCCTTACAACTTCGGTTTCCAAGATAATCCAGATCTGAGGAGTCAATGGGTTGAGCACTTCCCCTACATGGATGGCCTGTTGATCAACTACTGGGACACGTCGCAGACCAACAACAACGTGAGCCAGCATCCCGGCGAGGGCCTGATCCTGCCCATCGACGCCCATTATGACGTGATGTACCGCGCCGACGGCGGCGTGTGGCGTAACCGCATCCAGGCCTACGATGCCACGTTCGGCCTGGACGATACGGAGCCACTGACCTTGCATTGGATGAGCCAGCCGTCGCACCATCCCAGCCAGCCGGCCGTGCCGGTCTTTGACGACAGCATCCTGCACTGGCATCCGGACAACCCCTCGGGTAGCGTCAAGCACCCGAACACGGGGCTGAGGCTCTCCATCAAGAACACGAGCGCCCAGGGTAACTTCATGCAGGTGACGGTGCAGTGGCGTTAACTTTGTAGCGAGCCCGCAAATCGGTTTGCGCAACAGTTTTAAGCCTTAGGGCAACGTTAGAAGAGGCCCCCGCCAACGGCGGGGGTCTCTCCTATCAGGGCAGGCGTGCTAACCTTTCGCTTTGTCGGCCGCGGCACTTTCAGCGTAGAATACGTGCCATGTATCGTAAACAGTCGTGTGTCAGGATCCCGGACCTATGCCCTCACCCCTAAGACGAGTCATGCCTCTGTTGTTAGCGTTGTTTGCCGGACTGCTTCCGGGCGCGGCCATTGTCATTGCGCTTGATAGCGAGCAGCGCGATGCGCCAACGCCGGCGCGTGTGATTGGCGTGGAAGCGTCCCAAAGCGGCGACGAGCGCCAGATTACGGCGGGAGAGACGCCGACGGAGGAAGTGACGGCGACGGTCTATCTGCCCCTCTTCTTCCGCAGCTATCTGGCCGAGCCTTTCGATATGGTCGATTTTCTGGTGGGCGACGACCGGCTGTTTGAGGTGCAGTTTGTGCCCCCGGACGGCGGCGACGGGCCGCAGGCCAGGCACCAGACGCAGATAGAAGGGGAGAGGTTTTTTCATACCAAGGGCAACGAGATCAGCGCCGAGTGGGAAGAGCTGTGGTATGACGACGCCTACATTTATCGCGGCACGGACACCAGTCCAGGCAACGGACAATATTACACCTTGCGCGACCCGGGCCAGTATGGCTCAAAGTGGGCGCCGCGGATGTGGAAAGAGGGACAGCTTTTTTATCGCGATCCGCACGTGACATTCTACGATAAGAGTAACTGCCAGCCGGTGATGGGCGGCACGCAGGGCAGCTATCTGCGCCTGGACAATTACTATAAAGAGTACACGTTCGAGAGCGGCATCACGCTGAAGAACGTGATCGAGCTGTCGTGGCTGCTGCGGCATGACGGCGAGCCCATCGAACGCTACTACTACGCTGAGTTTTACGGTCTGGTGGGCTGGCAAAGCAGCAGCGGCGCGTATAGCTACATCAACGAAATCCACGGGCCGGGCGAGCGACCGGACAACGTGCGTGAAGAGATTCCCTGTCTGGACAAGTCGCCGACGGCGCCGGAGTTCTTGCGTGGGGCGTTGCCGTATTGGCCGGGAATACATCGGAGATAGGGGTTGGAGATTGGAGATTGGAGGTTGGGGCGGGGTAGGTTCGTAGTGGGCGCTTTAGCGCGCCTGTGTGGTTAGCCGACGAATCCTAGTGCCAGCGGTCCGAGGTGGGGCAGGTGGTCTAGTTGGAAGAGGCGGCGGGCGTGGGAGAGGAGATTGGGGGGTGTGGTGGGTAGGGGACGGGTGAGGAAGGTGTAGAGGCGCCAGAGGC
>CAYSMQ010000318.1:1426-5985 GCA_964432035.1 uncultured Ardenticatenaceae bacterium | reverse complement strand
GCGCCAGTGGCACCCTTGCACTAGATTAAGGGTGGGTGGATTTGTCTCGTCTACCGCGAGAATTACATTATACCGTCCGCGCAAGGATGGGGGTGCGTGGGCGCAGGCCAGGACAAGATTATGTCATACATCCACGTCGATCTGGCGTTGTACGGTTCTGTGGCCCGCTACCGCGGTGGACGTCACATAAGCCAGGACACCGTCCCGCTGCCGCCGGGCAGCACATTTGCCGATCTCTTCACCACACTCGGAATCCCAGCCGCAGAACGAGGATTCGTGTTTCGCAATGCCGTATTGTACGAAATGCCGGGCCTGAACGTCGCCGGCAGCGAACTGTTGCAAGACGGCGACCACGTGGGCATCTTCTCCGCCGATCGAATGTGGCCCCACCAGTACCGGCAAGGCGCGCGCGTATCGACAGCGCTGGCGGAAGCACTCAAAAAACGCGGTGATGTACGTCATACCTACCGGCAAGCAGCCGATTAACCGGGCCCGACACATTAGGTTGTGGCCCCATGGAGGTAACTATGGGCAGAAAGATTCTCCGCATTAATATGTCTGAACAGAAGGCAACTTATGAGGACGTGCCTGAGAAATGGGCGCGTTGGGGCGGGCGCGGGCTGACGTCGGCCATCGTCAGCGACGAAGTGGATCCCCGTTGCCACCCGTTGGGTCCGCACAACAAGCTGGTCATCGCGCCCGGCTGGGTCACGGGCACGCCGGCGGCGCCCAGCAGTGGGCGCACGTCGTTCGGCGCCAAGAGCCCGCTGACGGGCGGCATCAAGGAAAGCAACGCCGGTGGCCTATCGGGCCAGAAAATCGCCAAGTTGGGTCTCGCAGCCATTGTCCTGGAAGGCCAGCCCGCGGACGGTAAATGGTACACGCTGGTCGTGAACAAAGACGGCGTGACCTTTCACGACGCCGCGGACCTCGAGGGGGAGGGCATGTACGAGGTCGATAACCGGCTGTGGGAACAGTATCCCAAGACAGCCATTATCGGCATCGGACCCACGGGCGAAATGAAGCTGTCCAACGCCGGCATCTCGGTGAACGACCCAGAGAACCGGCCCGGCCGTTACGCCGGTCGCGGTGGGTTGGGCGCCGTCATGGGCGCGCGCGGCGTGAAAGCCATCGTCGTAGACGACGCGGACGGGCCCGGCGTGCACATCGCCGACAAGGAGCTATTCACGCAGGGACGTCGCAAGCTGACGAAGTCCATCCAGAGCCACGACCTGACTAAGAAGGGCGGCGGATTACCCTCCTTCGGTACGGCCGTCCTCATCAACGTGCTCAACGAAGCCGGCGGGTTGCCCACGCGCAACTTCAGCAGCGGGCAATTCGAAGGCGCCATGGCCATTTCCGGCGAAGCCATCGCCGAGACCATCGAAAAGCGCGATGGCGCGGGCATGGTGGGCCACGCCTGCCATCCGGGCTGCATCATCCAGTGCTCAAACGTCTACGTCGACGAAGACGGCAACGAAGTCGTCTCTTGCGTGGAGTACGAGTCGGATTGGGCTCTGGGCGCCAACTGCGGCATTGACGATCTGGACGCCATCGCCCAGATGATCTGGGAGTGCAACGACCTTGGTGTGGACACCATCGAGATGGGCTGCACCATCGCCGTGGCCATGGAAGGCGGTTTGCTGGAGTTTGGCGACGCCGAAGGCGCGTTGAAGCTGTTTGATGAGATTCGTAATAAGACGCCCCTGGGCCGCATCCTGGCGCAGGGCACGGAAGCCACAGCCAAAGCGTTCGGCGTCTACCGCGTGCCCACGGTGAAACACCAGGCGATGCCTGCGTACGAGCCGCGCGCCGTGAAGGGCATCGGCGTGACCTACGCCACGACGCCCATGGGCGCCGATCACACCGCCGGCTACACCATCGCCCCCGAAATTGCGGGCGTTGGCGGTAAGGTAGACCCACTGAGCGTGGAGGGCAAAGCCGAACTGTCGCTGACCTTCCAGGCGGCGACGGCCTTCATCGACAGCACGGGCTACTGCCTGTTCATCGCCTTCCCCATCCTAGACATTGCCGAGGGCTGGGAGGGCATGGTGGAAACGGTCGGCGGCGTCATGGGTATGTCACTCACGGGCGACGACGTGGTGCCCCTGGGCAAAGAAATCTTGAAGATGGAACGTCTCTTCAACGAGAAGGCCGGGTTCACCGCTGCCGACGACCGCCCGCCGGAGTTCATGCGCCACGAGACGCTACCGCCGCACGACGAGACGTGGACGGTGACAGACGAAGAGCTGGACAGCGTTTATGCCTGGGTGCATGAGGATTAGTAGAGCACCAGACTCGACAGGTTTTGGAAACCTGTCGGGTCTCTGAGGTCCATCGTGCAAGTCACAGTCAGGGCCTACGCCTCACTTAAGAAGTACCTGCCCGACGGCGGACAGAGCGTGGTTGAGGTTGCCGAGGGAACAACCGCCGGCGACCTCATCACGCTCGCGGGCTTACCCGCGCCACAGGTACATCTCATCATTCGTAACAACCGCCAGGCAGAGGCGGACGAACTGTTGCAGGCAGGCGATGTGGTGGCCTTCTTCCCGCCGGTGGCGGGAGGATAGCAGGAATCTCTAATCTCCAGTCCCCACCCCCACCAACACCCACCCATCGCGCACCACAACCTCAAACGTCCGCAAATCCACCTTCGCCGGCCCTTCCGTCACCCGGCCCGTGCGCACGTCGAAGCAGGAGCGGTGCCAGGGGCACACGACCTCGTGGCCCTGGAATTCCCCTTCAGAAAGGGGCGCGAAGCGGTGCGTGCAGTAGTCCTGAAAAGCATGATACGCATCGTCAATCCTGGCGACGCACATCTCCACGCCACCGATTTCGACGCGCAGCGCCTGGCCCTCTTCCAGGCTACCAACCTCGGCGATAGGTATCATGCCGTCGCGCGCTTCGGCCACGTCGCCGCGGATCGTCTCTTTCGGCGTTGGCGACTGTCGCCGGTGACGGCCCACGCCGATGCCTTCGCCATACACCAGAATACCGCCCAAAAAGCCTGAATAAGCCACTACGCCCATACCTACCAGCGCCAGGAAAAAGGGGACGAGCGGAACCTCTTCCGCGCCCAGCGCCCCATAGCGCAGGACGAGGCTCAGCGTGTACAAACCCACGGCGGTCAGATTGAGCACCATATGCGTATTCGCCGTGCGCTTCGCCGGATGGTCGTTGCGAATATCCGCGCGGTCCGCCAATCCCGGCAGCGCGGCGATGAGGGCCATGACCAGGCCAAACAGCATCGTGTAAAACGCGCCGCGCACATAGACGTTCTTCGCTTCGACAAGCAGCGTGCTGAAATCAAACAACAAACTCAACAGCCATAGGCCGATGGGCAAGTGTACGAGCAGCGAGTGGAGCGGATGGCCCAGCGGTTTTCCTTTCAGCCAGTCGTTCATCGCAATAACGTCTCCCGGTCTTTCATTTGCGCGCCGCCGGCCTCGGCCCGCTCGCGCCATTTGGGCTTGGATTGGCGCGCCACGCTGGTCCCATAGGCAAAAGTCATGCGCCCGCCCAGATAGCCGGAAATCGCCAACAGGCCCACCGCCAGTGCCGATAGCAACAGCGGCGTCGTGGGCACCGCCGCCAATTGCAGGGCCTCGCCAGCGCGAAGGAACAGATTGGCCAGCGCCAGCAGCGTGACCAGCACATTGATTAGCATGTGGATGAGGCCCAGCCTTCTCGCCGGTTTATCGCGCCCGATGTCCCACCAATCCGCCAGGCCGGTCGGCACTGCGAACAAAGCTGCAATAAAGCCCACGAGAACGGCGTAATAGGAGGTAACCACCAGCGGATTACCGCCCACGCCCAGCACGGTCAGCACGTCAAACACCAACGCCGCTGTCCACAGCCCCGTCGGCGCGTGCACCAACGCCGGATGCAGCGGGTGCCCCAGCCACGTCCCTTGCAAAAACTTCTTGAGCGTCATAAGGTCACTCCTTCGGTCATTCACAAAGCGCCCCTCCAGCCTATCACGCTCGCCTCGACGCTGCCATATGTCCGGATACAATACATAGTCACAAATTCCAGTCGGAAAAAGGTCTCTTGGCGCCGTTTAAGCAAGTGCGCACGCCGGACGCAAGCAAATTGCCTCGTCGTACTGAACCGGCCGGTAACCCGGCGTTAACCCAATCACGGAGGAAAAATGAATATCCTGATCCCGAACCGCAGGCAGTTGTTTGTTCTGGCCCTTATTATTCTAAGCCTGTCAGCCCTCGCCTTTGTTCCCGAACTTCTTTCCAGCGCTGCCTCTCAAGATGATGGTGAGCGCTGGGACACCAGCGCCGAGGCGCCGTCGGGAACCCCGCGCGAGCGTCTGTCGCCGCCAGACGATCAACTCGTAAACGGCGTGCAGAACGATGTACTGGCGCCCGAAGGACTGACGTCATGGCGCGTCATCGGGGCTGCTCTTAAGCCACGCGAAAACGACGTCAGCTACACGGTAGATAGCAATGGCTCCTGCACCTACGTCACCGCCGGTGATGACAGCACGGTCTGGAACGTGCCGCTCGATCTGCCACAAGGGTCCGAGGTCGACACGCTCCGTATGTACT
>CAYSMQ010000318.1:0-1416 GCA_964432035.1 uncultured Ardenticatenaceae bacterium | reverse complement strand
TACTATTACGATACCAGTGGAAGTAACATGCAAGCCTGGTTCACCGTGTACGACCTCTACGGCGACATTGTCGAGGAATTCCCCGTTGCCTCAACTGGCGACTTTGGCAATAGTTTCAACGACTCTGCGCAGATCAACCACACTATCGACTACTCCACTTATGCCTATCTGCTAAACTGGCGTCCGGTCGGCAGCGGTTCCGGCTTACAGCTTTGCGGGTTCCGCTTGTTCTATAACCCACCGCTCTTCGGTCTGGGATTCCTGCCCTTTTACGGCAATAACCCGTAGGCTCCGTATTCAAAGAAATCGGATGTCTTTTTTGAGTCGGCCATCGCCGGTGCTGCGCGCCCAGACATCCGATTTCTCCCCCTGGATCGTGTGCATCGCTAAACGGCGACCAGGCCTAAACAAACCAGACAGCGCCCCTCGGCGTCACGGATCGCCTTGTTGCACCGCTTGCACGGCGCGCGCTGTTTCGGCGCAGGCGGCGGCTGCTCTTCACTCTCCACCTTCCAGCGCAAAAAGGCGGCCTCGTTGCGGATGCGCCGGCGACTTTCGCGGTCCAGATTCTGCAGATAATCCAGCCAGCCCTGAACCATCCGCGGCGACGCCTCTTGCAGCCAGAGGCGGGCATTCTCGAAGGGCGGGTCCAGCGCCTTCAGCGCCCGCGCCAGCTTTGTCCTGGTTGTTTTGGATGGATGGTGTTTATTCTGATTACAAGGTTCTTTTGTATCTATAACACCATCATGATCATGGGGCGCCGAAAGGTTGTGAGAGGGACTTTCAGCTCGTGAAAGGTTGCCAGAAGAACTTTCAGACGCCGAGAGGTTACCAGAGGGACTTTCAGCCGAAAGGTCGCCAGAAGGACTTTCAGAGCCTGAAAGGTTGTCAGCGGGACTTTCAGCCGAAAGGTTGTCGGCGGGACTTTCAGCTCCTGAAGGGTTGTTAGAGGGCCTTTCAGTTATCTCACTTTCCAGTGTAGAGACGAGGTCCTGTTCCGCACGCAGCTCCCAGCAGCGGTAGTGTAAACGCGTAACAAGGCGGAGTTCTTCAAGTAGAACCAGGGCGTCGGACACCGCATTTCGTCCCCAGCCGGTTCGTTCCATCAGCTCGCTACGCCCTTGAGCCCCATGAATCTCGAGCGCCAGCATAACCGACAGTGGCGCCCCCTTCAGCTCCCGCAACAGCGCCCGTTGCCCACCATCTTCCTGCGCTGTCGTAGACTCATTCACCTGTGAACCATTCTGTGCCGGCATCCTTTCCTTTCCCTGACAACTGACTACATTGACGGAAACACCTTAGCACATATGTTCTAAAGATGTCTACCCCCTATGGAAACTACTCGCCCACTAGCGCGACTAGTCTGCTTCACCCGACCAGATGTCTAATAGGAGAAGCTCGTTCGCAAGGTCCCAT
>CAYSMQ010000317.1:1990-5988 GCA_964432035.1 uncultured Ardenticatenaceae bacterium | reverse complement strand
CTCAAAAGCGGGTCTGGACAATGTTGGACGACCTGCGCTATCTCTTCAAACATGCACTACTCCGGGACGCCGCCTACCAGATGCAGCCGGCCGCTCACCGGTGCGAGATGCACCACAAGGCAGCGACCACGCTGGAAACGTTACACTGTGGCGAGCAGGAGGCGTTCATTGAAGAGATCGCTTTCCACTACGAGAAGGCATATGAACTGGGGCTGACGGCGCTGCGACCGGTGGCCCAGGCGCGCCTGCAACAGGCGGGAGCAGCAGCCAAGCGGCGGTACGAGACAGAGGCAGCCGTCGACGCTTTCAGCCGCGCACTGGCTCTGACGGAAGGGGAAGAAGCGACGATCGTCGCCGACATCTTGCTGGCGCGAGAAGAGGTTTATGCCTGGCGGGGACAACGGGAAGCGCAACAGAGGGACCTGGAACAACTCGCGCAACTGGATGCCGACCTGGACGAAAGCCGGCAGGCGGCCGTGGCTCTGCGCCGGGCGGCCTTTTATGCTTACATCCCCGACTTCGAACAGGCCATCCCTCTTATTCGAAAAGCGATTGATCTGGCCCAGGCGGCCGATGACGGCGGCCTCCAGGCAGAGGCTTACCGGCAGTTGGGTCACGTTCACTTCCGCGAGCGCGAGTACGAAGAAGCGTTGGCGGCGTTCCACCAGGCGTTGTCGCTGGCAAGAGCCGGCGGAGAGGAGACCATCGTGACACAAACGCTCAACGGAATGGGGATGGCGCTGGACGAACAGGGAAACCTGGCCGACGCTCGAGTCTGTTACGAGCAGGCTTTGCAGATACAGCATCAGGCAGGCGATCTGGCAGGTGAGAACACGACCCTTACCAATCTGGGATGGCAGGCCTTTATGCAAGAGGAATTCGATCGGGCGCTGGCCTATTATGAGCAGGCGCTGGCCATTTGTCGCCAGACCGGGCAACGGGTCAGCGAGGCCAACGGGCTGGCCAACGTCGGTTTGCTTATCTTCCTGCACGGAGATTTTGAGAAAGCGTGGCAAAGAACCCAGGCTGCCGTCCGTTTGTACCGGGAAACGGACAACCGTCGCGGTGAAGCGAACGCGCTCAACAATATGGCCCTGATCGCCTGTTACCTGGGGCAACCAGAGCGCGCGGAAACGCTGGCGCGCCAGGCCATTGAACTGGCTCTGGAGTGGGATGGGAACGGCGCGCTGGCGGAAGGATACCTCTATCTGGGGCACGCCTACCGTTTGCACGGCCGTCTGGCCGATGCACAGGAGGCATACAAACGCGCGCTGGAAGCCAGAGGCAAAGCGCATGAAGGGCGCCTGGTCGAGCCGCTGGCAGGATTGGCGCACGCGGCCCTGCTACGCGGCGACCTGGAAGCGGCGATGACTCACGTCGAGGCCATCCTGCCCGTGCTAACTTCCGGCGACTATGCCGGTCTCAACGAACCGTTCTGGGTATACGCTGTCTGTTACCGGGCGCTCTCCCGAGCGAAGGACAAGCGGGCCGGCGCTCTGCTGGAACAGGCTCAGACGGCCCTCCACGCACAGGCGCAAAAGATTAAGGATGCGGGAGACCGCGCCCAATTCCTAAAAGCATTCTCTGTCAAGAGCATTCTCCATTGAAACGATTTGACAGGGCCTCCGGGAAACGTACAATGGAATCGCAATCTCGCTTACGCTATTGCTCCCCGAAACGACAGGACGCCTGATCGGCTGCCTTTGAAAGGAAAAGGACCCACAAAACCATACATGTTAGACTCGGTCGAAGCGACCACCGCTTTGCTGGCAGATCACCAGTACATTGCGGGCGTGGATTTGAGCACCAGTCTCTTCCTGGCTCTGAAAATGGAGAAGGCCATTTTCCTGGAAGGGGAGCCCGGCGTCGGGAAGACAGAGGTGGGGAAGGTGCTGAGTCGCGCCTTCGACACACCGTTAATCCGCCTGCAATGCTATGAAGGGCTGGATATCAGCCAGGCCGTCTACGAGTGGAACTACCCGCGCCAGTTGCTGGAAATCCAGGCGCGCCAATTTGGCGACGATAGCAGCCGTGGGCAGGACGGCGTCACCGACGACATTTTCTCCAGAAAGTTCCTCCTGAAAAGGCCGCTGCTCCAGGCCATCGACCACAGCCACGACAAGGCGCCCGTCCTCCTCATCGACGAACTGGACCGGGCCGACGAGGAGTTTGAGAGCTTCCTCCTGGAGATGCTCTCCGATTTCCAGATCACCATCCCCGAAGTCGGCACCCTGCGGGCAGAACACAGACCCATCGTCGTCATTACCTCTAATCGCACGCGCGAAATTCACGACGCCCTCAAGCGTCGCTGCGTCTACTGCTGGATCGACTACCCCTCTCACCAGAAAGAAGTTGAAATCGTTCGCCTGAAAGTACCTGAAGTGTCCGCCCGCCTGGCGGATCAGATCGTGGGCTTTATTCAGGCGGTGCGCAAACAGGATCTTTACAAGCCGCCCGGCGTCGCCGAAACCCTCGACTGGGCAGAAGCGCTGGGACATTTGCACATCCATTCTCTCAACCCGGCCGTCGTTAACGCCACGCTGGGCATCATTCTCAAGTACCAGGACGACGTCAACGTGTTGCGCGGGAAAGTGGTTGACGACCTCGTCGAAGAAGTGGTTGCAGGCTGATAAGCTGCCGTCGCGATCGGTTCCATCTGACCCGACCAATACAATTAACTGAAGGGAACAGTGAGTAGAGAAGCCGATAACTTCCTGGAAAATATCCTGCTCTTTTCGCGCATGTTGCGGCAGGCGGGCATTCCTGTCTCGTTGGACCAATCGATCGATTTTGCCCGCGCGCTGACGCTGGTCAACATCGGCGACCGCGACCAGGTTTACCACGCGGCGCGCAGCCTTCTGGTGACCCGCTACGAGCACCTGCGCCTGTTTGAAACGATCTTCAACCGCTTCTGGCAGGCGCATCCGGAGAGCGGCCTTGCCGCGGGAAAGAAAGGCAACAGTGCCCCTCGCAACCCATCAGGGCAACGGCGAATTGACATTGCGACCTACATGGCGGCCAAAGCCCACGAGGCTGACGAGGCCGTCGACGTTCCGGACAGATCCGAGACCTACAGCCCGGCCGAGCGGTTGCGGCGCCGCGAGTTCTCTGCGATGACGCCGGAGGAGTTGGAGAAGGTGAAGCGCCTCATCCGGGAGATGCAGTGGCAGGTCAGCCTGCGCCAGACGCGCCGCCGCGTTCCCGACTCACGAGGCCGCCTGCTCTATCTGCGGCGTATGATGCGCTCGGCGACCAAGTACGGCGGCGTGCCCCTGGATCTTGCCTGGCAGAGCCGCAAAGTGAAGCAACGGCCGTTCGTACTCATCGCAGACGTCAGCGGCTCCATGGAGAAATACGCCCGACTGATGCTCCAGTTCTTCTACAGCGTCTCCCACAGCCTGAACGACGTCGAATGTTTTGTCTTTGGCACGCGGCTGACGCGCATCACGCCGGCGCTGAAATTGAAGAATATTGACCGGGCCGTGGACGAAGCGGCGCGTGAAGTCGTGGACTGGTCGGGCGGCACGCGCATCGGCGAGAGCCTGCGCAACTTCAACCGCGAGTGGAGCCGGCGCGTGTTGCGGCGCGGGGCCATCGTGCTCATCATCAGCGACGGGTGGGAGCGAGGCGACGCCGATCTCCTGAAACGAGAGATGCGCTATCTACACCACCGGTGCCACCGGCTCATCTGGCTCAATCCCCTCCTTGGGAAAGACACGTACGAACCGCTGGTTGAGGGGATGGCGACCGCCCTGCCCTACGTCGACGACTTCCTGCCCGTGCACAACCTGCAAAGTCTACATGCGCTTTCCGAACACCTGGCCGCCCTGGGCAGGCGCCGGTCGCCAAAGCCTATGATGGGCGCCTGACGCCGCCGGAGCGGCGGCGACGTGCGCTGCCGCGCACAACCAATTTGGTAGCAAAAACGTAAGGAACAGTAAAAGGAGGGAGTTTAAGATCCCCGGGGAATTAGATTATTAATAACCCGGCAGCCTGGA
>CAYSMQ010000317.1:0-1980 GCA_964432035.1 uncultured Ardenticatenaceae bacterium | reverse complement strand
TAAGAATGATCGGAGGCCATATCGCAGACGTTTTCGTAACCGTTATCGTATAGATCCGTGAAAAGGAGGTAGTTCTATGATCCCCGGTGAATTTGATTATTATTCACCCGGCAGCCTGGAAGAGGCAGTAAGCCTTCTCCAGCAACATGGTTTTGGGGCCAAGCTTCTCGCCGGCGGCCAGAGCCTCATCCCTGCCATGCGTTTCCGCCTCTCGGCGCCTGAGGTGCTTATCGACCTCAATAGTATCGAGGGACTGGAATATATTCGGGAGAGCAACGATCATCTGGCCATCGGCGCCATGACGCGCGAAACGATGCTGGAGGAGTCTGACGTGGTGGCGAGCCGCTATCCGCTCCTGGCGGACGCCGCTCAGGTCATAGCGGACCCGTTGGTGCGCAACAAGGCAACAGTCGGCGGCAACCTGGCCCACGCGGACCCGGCCAACGACCATCCGGCCGCCATGCTGGCCCTCGGCGCCGAGCTCGTCGCCCTGGGACCGGACGGTACGCGCACCATCCCCATCGACGACTTCTTCGTCGGCCTCTTTGAGAACGCCCTGGAGGAAGGGGAGATCCTGACCGCCATCCGCATTCCGGCCCCCGGCCCGAACAGCGGCGGCGCTTACATCAAGTCGGAGCGCAAGGTCGGCGATTACGCCGTATCGGCCGTGGCGGTGCAACTGACGATGGACGGCGACCGCTGTACGGCCGCGCGTATCGGGCTGACTAACGTCAACCCGACGCCGATGCGCGCCCGCGACGCAGAGCAAGCCCTGATCGGGCAGACGGTCACCGACGACGTCCTCGAAGCGGCCGGTCAGGCAGCCGCCGCGGAGTGCGACCCGTCAGCGGACCTGCGCGGCTCTGTTGCATACAAACGTGACCTTACCCGCGTCTTGACGAAACGGGCCATTCGCAAGGCCATCGAACGCGCTACAGGAGCAGAAGTATGAGCAAGCACACCATTAATGTTACGGTAAACGGCACGACGCACACCCGCGAGGTGGACGCCCGCCTCTTGCTCGTCCACTTCATTCGCGAAGAGCTAGACCTGACGGGCACACACATTGGGTGCGACACGACCCATTGTGGCGCGTGCACGGTCATTCTCAACGGCCGGGCCGTCAAAAGCTGCACCGTCTTCGCCGTTCAGGCCAACGACGGCCAGGTCGAGACAGTCGAGGGGCTGGCCCAGAACGGCGAACTCCACCCGCTGCAAGAAGGCTTCTGGGAGAAGCACGGCCTGCAATGCGGCTACTGCACGCCGGGGATGATCATGAGCGCCAAACATCTGCTTGCCAAGAATCCCAACCCGACGGAAGAAGAGATCCGCCACGGTATTTCGGGGAACCTGTGCCGCTGTACCGGGTATAACAAGATCGTCGAGGCGATCCAATACGCGGCCGAAAAGCTGAACGAGCCAGCCACCGAGGAGGTGCCCGCATGACACACCACGAATCTGACAAACCGCGGCAATTTGAAGATCGTGTTCAGGAGCTCTCGCCGGCCGCGCCCGGCAGCTCGCAAAACGTTGAGACGAGCGAGGAGATCCGTAAGACGACGCCGCCCGAAATCTGCGGCATGGGACACCGCATGAAGCGCAAGGAGGATCCGCGCTTCATCACAGGTAAAGATCTGGAGGCGCATGACCTGCATTGGATGCCGACCCTGATGTCGGACACGCAGATGGTGCTGCCGACGGAGAAGGTCGTTTATAACGGCCAGGAGGTCTGCGCCGTCATCGCCACCGACCGCTACACGGCCGCCGACGCCGTCGAGCAAATCTTCGTCGACTACGAGCCGCTGGAGCCGGTGGTTGACCCCTTCGAGGCTCTGGAAGATAAGGTCATCATTCGCGAGGACAAAGAGGTCAAGACGAACCACATCTGGCACTGGGAAGCGGGCGACAAGGAAGCTACCGACGCGGTCTTCGAAAAGGCCGCCCACGTGGTGAAACAGCGCATGCACCTGCCGCGCATCC
>CAYSMQ010000316.1:0-5995 GCA_964432035.1 uncultured Ardenticatenaceae bacterium | reverse complement strand
CCCGGTCAAAGTGGGGAATTTTATCTTGCCATTTCTGGGGAATTTATCTCTGCCATTAACAGTCGGATGATGTTGGCTTCCAGAGGCAAGGCAACGGTGAATACGGCACCACCTCCACTTCGGTTTTCAGCACAGATGCGACCGTAATGAGCCTCGATGATGCCTTTGCTGATCGACAAACCCAACCCGGTGCCGGCACTCCCCTGTGCCCGAAGCCGGTCTCCCTGTGCCAGCCGGGCCCCTTCCAATCGGTAAAATTTCTCAAAGACACGGTCCAACTCCCCTTGTGGAATGCCCGGCCCACGATCCAGGATCTGCACCAGCAGTTCGTCCTCGCGGACACAACTGCGAATCGTGACCGCCGAGCCAGGCGACGCGTATTTATCAGCGTTCTCTATCAGACTCACGAAAACCTGTACAAGTGCCTCTTCAGAAGAGCTCTTCTTTTTTTCGACGAGCCGCACTCACTTCTACACCTCGATGGTGGAGGTAATTGTACAAAGTACCTTTCGAAATAGAGATCTGCTCACAGATTTCTCGCACCGTCAGCTCTCCTTCCAGGTAGAGTTTCTCGGCTATGACCGCCGTATGCTGCGCTTTCTAAGTCAGGCCCTTCAGTCGACCGCCTTTTCTGCCTCGCGCCCAAGCAGCAGCCAGCCCCGCTTTCGTACGTTCCCGGCTGATATCCCGCTCAAACTCAGACAGCGTCGCAAAAACGTGAAAGGTGAATTTGCCATGCGGAGTGGTTTTGTCTATCTGGTCCTGCAAGCTTCGCAACTGCGTCCCTTTCTCGTGCATAATGTCTCTGTTGCCAGATACTGTGAGTCTTTTTCGAGACAAGTTGCCTGTCCGTTGAACAGCAGTCTATAGCAACCGAGCAGCCGCAGCAGCATTCTCTAGCAGAAAAGTCTTCGCCCGTCCGTGTCTGCAAATCCCTTAAGCCAAATGCCGCGTTCAGCTTTGTGGCCCTACTGCAAATTCTTACGCATGAAGACATTCTTGTCTACCCTGTCACCATTGTGTCGCTGCACCTGATGCGGCACGATAGTCACGACCACGCGCTCCAGCCCGTGCAGAGCTAGATTGAAGATGAGCACGCTGTTTCGATGTAGTGCCTGTTCCCAGGCTGCCTCCATCGCCAGGTGACCCACGACGACGTGGACGAAGCTTTCGGGGCTCTCCCGCAGTAGATTTTCGATGTAGGCGCGTATCGGCCGGTTCAGCTCACGATATGGCGAAGGAATGACGACGACCTCTCCTTCACCGATGACCTCACTCCACAGATCTGGTAATGTTTGCGACTTTTCGGGGTTTACGCCAATGTGCACGGCGTGCCAGGGATGGCCCAGTGAGCGGGCAAAGTTGACGAGCTCGATGGTGCCGGCGTGGACGCCGTCGACCAATACAACGGTCTGTACGGGCTTTGTTGTGATGTCGGTGGCGTGGTGACGCAGGCTGAGCGAGCGAGCGACGTCCTTGTAATGATGGTGAATTTTGAAAAATGCAGTGACCAACACCGGAATCAGTAGCACTACAAACCAGGCGCCCGACGTGAACTTGGTCACGGCGAAGATGATCATCACAATACCCGTGCAAACAGCGCCAACGGCACTTATCGCCAGGTGCAGCTTCCAGTGCGCATCGTATTCCAGAACGGTTTCCAGACCCTGGATTTTCTCGCCGGGCTTCAAGCCGCCGATCTTTCGCAGACGAACAACCATACCCGTCTGCGAAATCGTGAAGCTCAGGAAAACGCCAATAGCATAGAGAGGAATCAGCGCCGTCGTGCGCGCATCCATGACCACTACCAGAAGAGATGCCAGCGTTGCCAGAGCGACGATGCCCCAGGAGAAAACGAGGCGTCCGCCGCGATACGTTAGCTGGCGCGGCAGGAAGCCATCGCCGGCGTGAAGCGCTGCCAGCCGCGGGAAATCTGCGTAACTTGTGTTAGCCGCCATCAACAAGATGAGGGCCGTGCCGGCAACGATGGCCAGATATAGAGCGCTGCCCTCGCCAAAAACGACGCGTCCCAGCTGGGAAATGATGGTTTCCACTTCACTGGGGACAGCCCCAATCTGATGCGCCAGTAGCGTAACGCTCAGGAAGATGGTGATCAGGATGCCCGACATCCACTGCAGTGTAATGGCCGCGTTGTGGCTGCGCGGCTCTTTGAAGGCGGTGATGCCATTGGAAATGGCTTCGATGCCGGTTAACGCGGCGCAACCGCTAGAGAAAGCGCGCAACAACAGGAAGAGAGTCAGCGGCGCGACGACGGTTTCCATCGTCTCAACGCCAGTCACCACGCCAAGGGTGCCTGTTGCCCACTTGTACATGCCAACGCCGAGCGTCAAAAACATGGCGCCCAGAAAAAAATAGGTGGGAACGGCAAAGACAGTTCCACTTTCCTTGACGCCGCGCAAGTTGACCACGGTCATGATGAAGATGACCAGGAGCGCGAGTTCCACGCGCAAAGGCAATAACGTGGGAAAGGCCGAGGTAATCTGGGCCACACCGGCCGAGATACTTACGGCAACCGTCAAGATATAATCTGTTAGCAGAGCGGCGCCGGCAATCTGGGCAGCTACTTCACCCAGATTATCCCGGGCCACAATATATGCACCGCCGCCGTTAGGATAGGCGTATATGGTCTGGCGATAGGAAATGGTGACGATAGCCAGCAGCACGGCAATCGCCACGGCAATCGGGATAGAGAGGCCAAAGATGGCCGCGCCACCGCCCGTCAGAGCCAGGATGAACAGAATTTCCTCGGTAGCGTAAGCCGTCGAAGACAGGGCATCTGAGGCAAAGACGGCCAATCCAATTGCCTTGCCCACATGTTGGTGGACCAGTTCGCGTGTCGGCAGGGGCCTGCCTACGAGAAGACGAGACAGCGAGAAGCCTTGCTCCTCCATTTGTCGTGTATCCGTTGGCGCTTCCATAAGCTAAGTTCCTCTCCAGTAACAGCGGTGCGAACAGCCACGCAGATACCGCGCCTCTCGCGCAGTGTACGGGCTGTCTTAATCGATAAATGAGGTCGTTATGCCTGTGATTCTTTACGACGGGACATCGGAAGGGTTGAAGTGTCCTGAGTTGCCGACGGTGTCCACTCTAGTGCCGGTCCGCTCGGTTTCATGGTATGCCACGTGCACCCCAGCCGCGAGAGGCTGCTCTCGAGACGCCAGTCCTGGATACGCGCCCAGAGTGGAACGTGGCTAGTCGACGGCGCTGCGAAAACGGCCGCTGCGTCTAATTGTTCGGCGGCATTGATCAACGCTCGCGTATAGCTGGCATACTGGCACAGCGTGACAGTAATCGGCACGCCATACTTCTGCGCCGTCGTCGCAAGGTCGGTCAACGCCCGCAGTTCGTCATCGGTCACGTGCCGAGATCCTTCGGGAGAACCAAGTAAAGCAGGATGGCTGACCGGAACCATCTTAAGTAAGGTCACCTGCCCCTCATTGCTTTGCGCCATGGCACACGCCAGATGGAGCGCCTTGGAGGTCCACTTCCGTTCGCCCGGGACAAGCAGAATGTTGTAACTAGGTATCACCAGACAACTCCTCTATTCGAGGTCACGATTTAGACCTGTCATCATAGGCCTGCGGTAATGCAGGCGAAAATCGTTTGGGTAGGACCGCCCTGACCACAAAACTGCACTGAGCAGGATTACTACCCAGGCATGAGTGTATGCCAAAGATATTAGGAGAATGTCAGGGATTTAGGCCAGGAGCGTCAAGATCGTGTCAAGGTTCGATATATCTGGGCTGGAGTCTCACCTTACTCATCGAAATCGACGAAACGGTAGCCGAGACCGGGCTCATTAAGGATGTAACGCACATTCGCAGCAGGATTCTCGCCCAGCTTCTTGCGGATCTGGTTAATATACGTGCGTACGTAGTGCGTCTCATCCCAATATTCAGGACCCCAGACACGCCTCAGAATCGCCTCATGCGTCAATATCTTCCCGGGATGTGCGGCCAGGAGCGAAAGCACATCGTACTCTGTCGGCGTGAAATGCACCTCTTCCCCGCGAACTGAGACCTTATGCTTCGCCAGGTCAATTTCCACTTCGCCCACCCGAATGCGCGCCTGCGGATCGCTGGCCGGTTCCAGCGCAACGCGCCGCAACACCGCCTGAATACGGGCGCGCAGCTCTTCCATGCCAAAGGGCTTCGTCAAATAATCGTCCGCGCCGGCATCCAACGCCGTGACTTTGGCGCGCTCATCTTCGCGCACCGAAAGCATGATTACCGGCACCTGGCTCCACTGGCGAATGCGCCGGCAGACTTCGATGCCATCTGGCTCGCTACCAAGCGCGATGTCCAGGATCACAAGATCCGGCGCATGCTCCGCGGTTAACTCAAGGGCGCGCTCACCAGTAGGCGCTATGAGCACGTCATAACCGTAGCCCTCAAGCCCGGTTTGTACAAGCCGGCGAATCTGCGGCTCGTCGTCAACGACGAGGATCAAGGTCATCTTCACGTCCCTTCAAAATCAAGCGGCAGGGCGATGAAAAAAGTCGCGCCGCCGCCCGGCGTATCCTCCGCCCAGATCCGACCCTGATGAGCCTCGACGATGCCACGCGCAATGGCCAATCCCAGACCGACGTGTCCGTCGCGACTGCCTGCGCTCGCCGCGGGCGCATCATGTCCCTGAAAGAAGGGTTCCAAAATCAGACGTCTGTCCTCTTCGGGAATCGTTGCCCCGTGATTAATGATGGCCACGCGCGCCTCGCGATGCCCCGCTTCATCCTCGCCAACCCCGCCGCGGACAACAACGCGCGAGTTCGGTGGTTCGTAACGCAGGGCGTTCTCCACGATATTACTTAACGCGCGCAACAGCAGTGCATAGTCGAAATAGACCGGAGGCATCTCTTCAGGGAAGACCAAACTGACTCGTTCGGCTTCATATAGCTGCCAGGCGCGCGCGGCTACATCGGCAGCAATCTCGCTCAACGCGTTCCAATCCTGGTGCAAGACTAACGCTCCCGCCTGCAATCTTGACATGTCCAGTAGGTCCCCTACGAGTCTATTGAGGTGGTCAGCCTCGTCTTCAATAGTTTGAGCCATCTCCGTACGCTCGTTTGGAGAAAGATGGTCATTAAGCGTGCGCAGATTACCGGCCGAACTCTTAATAATCGTGATCGGCGTGCGTAAATCGTGCGAAACGGCGCGCAGCAGCGCAGTTTTCAGGCGATCTGCCTCCTCCAGGGTACGGCTGCGCTGCACACGTCCGGCCAGCTCAATACGCTGCAGCGCCATCGCCGTCTGGACCGCACAGGCCATTAAGAGCCGGGACTGCGACTCTGACGGGGGAGAGGCGAATGTCACTTTGAGCGTCCCGTAGACGCTTTCCCCGGCCGTCAGAAGCAAATAAGAGGTCGCCGCGGAAGGGTCGAGACGGCTGGTGGTGGCGGAGGATTGCTCGGTCCCCGGCAAGAGACTCACCTCTTGTGCCTCGAGCGCCTGCTGCAACACCCGCTGCAACTCCTTAACAACATCACCAGCGTCGGTCAACTGGTTAAACGCACTGCTGAGATCGTAGAGAATTTGCTGCTCCGCAGAGCGCATCCGCGCCGCTGCCGCTTGCAGGCGGGCGTATGAGGCAACCTGGCTGGCGATGCCTGCCACCACCAAGAAGATGAAGAGGTCGAGTAACTCCCGTGGGTCCTCGACGGTGAGTGTATAGTAGGGGCGAATGAGGAAAAAGTTGAAGCCGAAGAAGCTGGCGCTGGCAGCTGCCAGCGCCGGACCCAACCCTAACCAGACGGCAATGATCAGGATCAGGAGCGTGTAGATGAGCGAAAAGTTCGCCAGCGTCAGCGCGTCCCGGAGCAACCAGAGGGAAAGCGTAGCCGGCAATACTAGCAGCATGCTGAAGAGATAGCTGAACAACCGATGTTCTCGAAATTTTCGCTCGCCAGCCATCAACTTGCTCCACGAATCTTACAATTCATCACGGAAGCGATACCCAACTCCCGGTTCCGTAATGATGT
>CAYSMQ010000315.1:0-5999 GCA_964432035.1 uncultured Ardenticatenaceae bacterium | reverse complement strand
GGCATGCGCCTGCGAGAGGTTGATGAGGGTAGTGTGCTGACCCTGTGGGTGCGATGGCCCCTGGAAGAAGAGGACGAGGAGGAGAGCGAATATGACGACTGACCTTCCCGACAATGTTCGTCGTTACTTTGAGGCCCTCAACAGCATTGACCGCTCGGCATTTGTCTCTTGCTTTGCAGAGGAGGCGACCGTTCGCGATCCGTACGGCGGTCCGGAGCGTCAGGGCCAGGACGGACTGAACACCTTTTTCGACGGCATGGAGCGTACCTGGCGCGAATTTAATATGGAGCCACAGAATGTATACAAGGGCGGTGCGCGGGTGGTCGTTCCCTGGGCAACCACGGCAGTGGCCAAGAATGGCAACGAAGCGCAATTCTCGGGTGTGAATGTGTTTACATTGGGAGACGACGATCGCATTGAAGAGTTGGACGCCTATTGGGATTTTAAGGCCATGCTGGCGCAAATTCGCGATTGAGACGGGTGACATGTACGGTTTAGTAATTTAGTGGCGGTTGAAGCAGCGAGGAGACATGGCGTACGAGAATATTCTTTATGAAGTCGCGGATGGGGTGGCGACGATAACGTTAAATCGCCCTGATTCGCTGAACGCTTTCAACAGCCAGATGATCCGCGAGACTGCGGACGCCTTCAAGCAGAGCGGGCGCGACCCAGACGCGCGCTGCGTGCTTATCACGGGTGCGGGGAAGGGATTTTCTTCGGGCCAGGACCTGAAAGAGGTTCAGGAACGGGATGGCGATTTTTCGATCGCTGACCATCTGCGCCAGGGATATAACCGGCTGGTGCAGCGCATGGTCACATTGGAGAAACCGATCGTGGGCGCAATTAACGGCGTGGCGGCGGGCGCCGGTTGTGGCGTGGCGCTGGCCTGTGACATTCGCGTGGCGTCCGAAAACGCCAGTTTCATGCTGGCCTTTAGCCGCGTGGGCCTGATTCCAGATACCGGTTCGACATGGATACTGACGCGCCTTGTGGGGTATGCGCGCGCTTACGAGATGGCCATCACCGCCGATCGCGTGCCGGCGGAAAAGGCGCTGGAGTGGGGGATGGTTAATCGGCTGGCACCGGCGGAGCAGCTCATGGAGATTGCCCGCGCCTGGGCGCTGAAGTTGGCCGAGGGCCCGACCCGCGCCTTTGGCCTCACCAAGCGGGCCATGCTGCGTTCCTTCAATCTGACGTTGGACGAGGCGCTGGAATACGAAGCAATGCTACAAGGCGCGGCGGCGCAGACCGAGGATAACCGCGAAGGGGTGCAGGCGTTCATAGAGAAGCGCCAGCCACAATTTGAGGGTAAATGAGCGACATAGACATTAGACAGGTGGCCGTTGCCGGGGCGGGCACAATGGGTCGCGGCATCGCTCAGGCCAGCGTGCTCGCCGGCTACAAGGTGTGGCTTTATGATGTGGCGGCGGACGTACTAGACGATGCGGTGGAGCAGATTGAGGCGTCTGTTGCTAAGGGCATTTCTCTGGGAAAGGTGTCTGAAGAGCAGGCCGCTCAGGTTGAGAAAGCCCTGATGACGACCACCGAGCTGGAGGCGTTGACAGAGGTGGACTTAATCATTGAAGCGGCGCCTGAAGCCATCGAGATTAAGCGCGACTTATTCGAAAAACTCGATGGATTGGCAGCCGAACGGGCGATTTTCGCCAGTAATACCTCGAGTCTGAGTATTAATGTGCTGGCAGACGCAACACAACGGAATGACCGTTTCTTGGGTCTCCACTTTTTCAACCCGGCGCACATCATGAAGCTAGTAGAGGTGATCGCCGCCGACGGCACGAGCGAGGAGGTGCTTGATAGAGCAGTGGCCTTTGTGCGCTCGTTGGGCAAGGAGCCGGTGCGCTGTAAGGATACACCGGCTTTTATTGTCAACCGCGTCGCTCGCCCCTTCTATGGCGAGGCCTTTCGCCTGTTGGGGGAGGGCGCCGCCGGGGTGCAAACGATTGACGAGCTTATGCGCTCCGTGGGCTTTCGCATGGGGCCTTTTGAGCTGGTGGACCTGATCGGTTGTGACGTCAACTACGCCGTCACTAAATCCGTCTACGAGGCTTACTTTCACGATGAAAAGTACCGGCCGCACCCCATTCAGCGGCGCATGGTGGAGAGCGGGAGGCTGGGCCGCAAGCGTGGTCGGGGTTTCTACGATTATGACGAGTAGGTCGACCAAGACATCCGATTTCTCCAAGAAATCGGATGTCGAAGCGCAGCTAGTCCTGCGTGGCGACGAAGATCCTATTGTCTGTCGGCACGAAGATGCGCAGGGGAGCATCGGCAACGTCGAAATCACCCATACGAGTGAAGAGCTCGTCCCCTCGCTCCGGATCCAGCGCCTTGTATTGCGCGAGAAAAGTGCCGCCAAGGCTGGTTTGCACAATGCGTCCGGAGCCGGGATCGGCAATGAAGAGGGATGAATTGAGGCCGCTGCCGACGATTTTGAGATACCGTGGCGACACGAGCGGGGTGTCCAGGCCATTGGCTGCCAGCTGAGTCTCGTCCCACAAGAGGCTATCTTGCCCATAGCGGCGTATACGCCCATCCTCATAGAGAACGATCACGCTGCCGTCTTCGCTATAAATGGCGAAGTCTACGGCCTGGGCCAAGTCGGGTAAGGTCAGCGACCGCTGCGCGTCGTCGACGATGAAGCCATCGCCTTCTGCGAAGTAACGCCAGATCACGCCCGCGCCGCGATCGAGGACGTAAAGGCGTTCGTTGAACTGCGCAATGGCCACGGGCGTGGTCCACTCGCTGGCAAGCCCCAGGGGCACGGCGCGCACGTTTGAGAAGCCGGGATGAAAGGTAAGGAGCGCTCCGCGCCCGTCGAGCACGGCGATGCCCTCGTTGGCCACTTGCGTGCCGCTGGGACGCCAGGTCATGTCAATCATCTGCCCCACGATGTGCGTGCCGATGGCCTGCCCGCCAAATAGCACCTCTTCGGGGTTCAGATCGTCAGACGTGACGTAGTCCTCTTCTGTTTCATGCGCGAAGACACGATTGTTGGCGCCATCTAGCGTGTAGAAGTCGCCGTTGAGGCCGTCGCGGAGGGAGGCAGCAACCATATTACTGGCCTCATCATATTCGTAGAGAACCTCTGCGGTGAGTCTCGTTACGTCGTCAACACGGTCGAGGGCCTCCAGCGCCTGCGCGCGCAATTGCGTGACCGTGCCGTCGCCGGGCTGTAGTAGCTCCGCCTCTGCCGCCAGATTTAGCGCCTCAAGGTAATGTTCGCGGGCCTGTGCCTCGGTTTCTTGCTCCTCTGCCAGC
The DNA here is from genome assembly GCA_964432035.1 of uncultured Ardenticatenaceae bacterium. Classification (GTDB taxonomy): domain Bacteria; phylum Chloroflexota; class Anaerolineae; order Promineifilales; family Promineifilaceae; genus JAAYYY01. Next base: position 2,720 of record CAYSMQ010000315.1, on the reverse strand, counting down.
GCCAGCGCTTGTTGCATCTCCGTGCGGATCTCTGCGACACGCGCTACGCGGCCGCGTTGAATATAGACGCCGCCGATCACAAGGCCGACGATCACTGGCACGAGAATGGCGATTATGGCTGCCAGCGCCCATCCTCCTGGTTCTTCATCTTCCTGCGCGTCGTCGCCGGCGCCGGGGCGCAGGCGATGCATGAAGCGCGCGAACCACTCGACGACCCTGGAGAGACCAAGGGCCGTGCGCGAGGTGGCCTGGCGCGCCGTGTATTCCAGATCTTCGGCGGTGGGTAGAGGGACGTCGGGCAGAGAGGGCGCCCGCCGTTCGCTCCCCGTGGCATTCTGCTCAGAGACGTCCGAGGCGCGCAACGGCTGGCGGGCCGGCGGTGCAAGCTCTGTGGATGACTCAGCTTGTGAACGCCTTTGCGGTCTCTCCGGTGGCGCGACCGTGTCCGGAATGCCAATAGGCGTCTCGTCGCTGAATTCGACGAGTAGGAGGCGCGCGGTCTCGCCCTCTAGTAGACGGGTGAGATAGGGAATACTGTCTTCGACGGTGCTATCGACCAGGGCAGGCTTCATCTGGTCGGGTGGCAGGTGCACAACGCGGGGATCGGCGAGCAAGAGCATGTCGCCCGTCTCCAGCCAGTTGTGATAGTAGCGCAAATCGAGCCCAGCCGTTCGCCCTAACGGCGTCACCGGTTGTTGGTCTTGCGGCGGCATGCGTTCCAGGCCGAAGTTGCGGGCTATCAGGGCCAGCGCCTCGCCGGCCTGTACGACGAACAGTTCGTTCCCGCGCAAGACGGCGCAAGTGATGGCGCCTTCGCGCGTAGCACCCGACTTGCTCAGATTGTAATTCAGTAACAGCTGGTTGGCCTGCAGTATCGCCTTACGCAGGGTAGCCGTAACACTGCCCGGCGTGGCATAGTAACGATCGCTGATGCGATCGAGCAGATCTTGTGCCAGGTTCTCATATTCCTGCGCGCTTCCGGTGAGACTGAGATGGACGAAAAGTGAATCGCGGGCCCGCCCGCGGCTGGCTTTGGCAGGCGGCGCTTGTGCCAGCAGACCGGGCACCCGCGGCGTCTCCTGTACTTTTCCATCTATCGTATATAATTGTCCCGTTACAGCCTGAAGATCCATGAATGGGTGATTAAAGACTCAAATGGCTAGACTGGACATAAGGATAGCACGCGCCGCTAGTGAGGACAATGAGAGAGGAGTCTATGAAGGTCATCGTTGCAGGAGAATACCCGCTCGCCTGGGACATCGGGCAGTTGTGTTTGGACGGCGGTCACGAGACGCACATCTATGTGGCCGAAGATTTGTATGACGCGCAGGCAAGCGGCTCGATGTTGGACGGGGTGGCAAATGTTGACCTGGCCATCGAAGCACACAACGAAACGGTTGAGGCCAAACGCGAATTGCTGTCGGCGCTGGCGCTAGTAATGCACGACGACGCGCCGGTGCTGTCGTCGACAATGGTCTGTAGCGCCACGGAGACAGCGTCGTGGATAGCGTCTCCGGAACGCCTGGTGGGGTTCGGATTGTTGCCGCCCCTATCCACGCCCGGCGTCGTTGAATTGGCCGCTGCGCTACAGACGCGGGAGGCGGCTATGGAAAAGGCTAAATCATTCTGGCAGAGTCTGGAGATGAAACCCGTGGTCGTCGCCGACGGACCAGGGTTGGTGCGCGCGCGGACGGTGTGTTGCCTTATCAACGAAGCGGCCTCAGCGCTCTTCGAAGGCGTGGCGTCCGCGGAAGATATCGACACGGCGATGCGGCTGGGAACGAATTATCCCTACGGGCCGTTTGAATGGGCAGACATCATCGGCGTGGATACCGTACTAGGGGTGATGAACGGTCTCTTTCGCGAGTGGGGCGAAGACCGTTACCGTCCGTCTCCGCTCCTAAGGCGCATGGTGCTCGCCGGGCATCTGGGACGTAAGTCGGGTCGTGGCTTCTATGATTACGACGAGCGGGCCGGGAACAGCGGCGAACAATGAGCGTAAAGCGCTGCTATCTATGTGAACAGAATCGCCTTGAGGGCCGACGTTACGGAGACGCGGGGCTGGCGCAGGGCGCCGATTGCCCAATCTGCTTCCAACCCGTGTGCCGCTATCATCTGACGACGGTGCGCTGGCGTTGGCGTGAGTCAGGAGAGGTCGACGCCGCGCTTATCTGCAGAGAGTGCAAGCGTACCTACGCGCATCGCGATTGGGATAGCTTTCACAGGGATTGGATAAGTTAGGGCGCAGCTACACTACTTGCTCTGCGGGTAGGTGGGCACGTCGGGCCCAACAATCTCGCGGAACATCTTAAGAATCTCGCCCGGCTCGGCGTGGCGCCGCTGCATCGTCTTTTTAGAAAAAATGAGGTCGTCGTCTACCGAAACCTCAAAGGTGCCTCCGGTTGAGGTAACAAGGTCCAGTTGTTCGATGACGTGCTGGTAATGGGTTAGTAGTTCGTCTACCACGCGAACTGCGCGGTCGGAGTAGTTTCAAGGGACACAATATTCAAGGGTGATATGGTATTTCTTCACGTTTTCTCCTCTTGTTTAGTCAAGCGCTGGGTAGCAGATAGGTATATGAGTCGAGTATAACCGGCAGATAAATGCTTGACAATAGCAGGTCGCTGGGCTAGTATACACTTCGCTCAGGGGCCTGTAGCTCAGCTGGGAGAGCGCTACAATCGCACTGTAGAGGTCAGGGGTTCGAGTCCCCTCAGGTC
>CAYSMQ010000314.1:0-6038 GCA_964432035.1 uncultured Ardenticatenaceae bacterium | reverse complement strand
GCCCTGATGCGCCGCTTCGGGCTGGACCAACCTCTGCCCGTGCAATATTTCGTCTATCTGGGCAACCTGGTGCAGGGTGACCTGGGCGATTCTTTCTTCCAACGGGCGCCCGTGACCGAGATCGTGATGAACGTATTGCCGAACACCCTCTACCTGACGTTTACATCGTTGATTTTGGCCTATCTTATCGGCGTCGTGGGCGGCATTGTGATGGCCTGGCGGCGCGGCACGCGTATGGAAGAGGCGGGCGTCGTGTTTACGCTGATGAGTCGCTCCGCTCCAGAGTTCTGGGTAGGCATGATCCTGTTGGCGCTATTCGCCTTTCACTTGCAGTGGCTTCCTTCGTCGGGCGCCAGCAGTCCAGGCGTCATCTTCGAATCGGAGCTGGATAAACTGACGTCGCTCGACTTCTGGCGGCACATGGCCCTGCCGGCAACGACGCTGGCGATCTACCTGCACGGTTTACCCTTGCTGCTGATGCGGTCTAACATGCTAGAGATTATGCAGGATGACTTCGTCACGATGGGCCGCCTCATCGGCTATTCCGAGTGGCGGCTAATGGTCAAGAGCGTGGCGCGCAACGCCCTATTACCCGTCGTGACGGCGATGGCGCTGGGTATTGGTTACTCAATCGGCGGTAATGTGGTTATCGAAAACGTGTTCGGCTGGCCCGGTCTGGGACGCACATTGGTGCGCGCCGTGTCGGCCAACGATTATCCCCTGGCACAGGGCGCCTTCTTCTTTATCGCCGTCATTATGGTGTTGATGAATTTCTTTGCCGATCTACTCTACGGCTTGTTAGATCCGCGAGTTGGCTCGGCGGAGCGCGCGACACAGTAGGCGATTGTATGAACGAGCAGACGGAGTATGACGATGTTGCCTCAGGCTGAATTAACCGAGGACGTGGTTGCAGGCCCCCTGCCCGAGGCGCGGCAAGAATCGATTTTCGTGCAACTGGGCCGCATTATTCTGGAAGTGCTGCAGCGTGACCGCCTGGCGCTGATTGGAGCGCTCCTTTACATATTCTTTATCGCCGTCGCCGTTTTCGCGCCGTACATAGCTCCCTTCGGCCCGCTGGAAGTGGTGCAGGAGGATGGCATCTGGCTGGCGAACGAGCCGCCATCGGCGCGTTTCCTGCTGGGCACGACGAATCTGGGTCGAGATATCTTTTCTCAGCTGGTTTACGGCAGCCGCACGGCGCTTCTCGTCGGCTTTTCGGCGGCGGTCGCCGTCGCTTTCACGGGCACAATCGTGGGCCTGGTGGCGGGCTACTACGGCGGTTGGGTGGAGGCCGGACTCATGCGATTGGCCGACGTCGCATTTGGCATTCCCTTCTTGCCTTTCATTATCGTGCTCGTCGCCTTTTTGGAGCCCAGCATCTGGAACATTGTGATCGCCATGGCGCTGCTACTTTGGCGTGACACAGGTCGCGTGATCCGTTCGCAGGTGCTGGTTGTTAAAGAGAAAGCATTTGTCAGCGCGGCACGCATCTCTGGGGCCAGCGATCGGCGCATCATCTTTCTTTACATCGCGCCCAGCATTCTGCCCCTCTCCTTTCTATATGGGTCGTTGGCCATTGGCTGGGCCATTCTGACCGAAGCCAGCGTCAGCTTTCTTGGCTTTGGCGATCCGCAGGCCGTGAGCTGGGGGTTTATGTTACAAGACGCCTTTGTCTCGCAGGCGCTGTCGCGGGAGGCCTGGTACTGGATACTCCCGCCGGGCGTAGCCATCATGCTTAGCGTCATGGCCGGTTTCTTCATCGGTCGCGGCTTTGAAGAGGTCCTCTTCCCGCGACTACGGCGTACATAGGGAGGTTTATGACCTTACTGGAAGTCCGCGATCTCGTCGTCGTTTACCACACACAGCAGGGCGCCGTGCGCGCCGTCGACGGCGTGACGCTAGACGTGGCTCCGGTACAGCATCTGGGCATTATCGGCGAGTCCGGTTGTGGAAAGACGACGTTCATGCGCGCGCTGGTTCGCGTGTTGCCGCGCAACGCGCGAATCGTGAGCGGCGAAATCCGCTTTAAAGGACGCGATCTCCTTGCGCTTTCCGAGCGCGAAATGCGTGACGTGCGCTGGCGAGAAATCGCCACCATTCCCCAGGCGTCAATGGATTCGCTGGATCCCGTGCAGCGTGTGGGCGATCAGATTGTGACGCTGCTTAGCGTGCGTGGCGGGCACGACCGCGGCGCGGCCCGCCGTCGCGCCGTCGACCTGTTCGATCTGGTGGGCCTGGATTCCGCGCATCTCTCACAATACCCGCATGAGTTTTCGGGCGGCATGAAACAGCGGGCCGTCATCGCCATGGCTCTGGCATTAGAGCCGTCGCTCTTAATTGCCGACGAACCGGTGACGGCGCTGGACGTCGTCGTCCAACACCAGGTTCTGGAAGTGCTACAACGTCTGGAGGATGAGTTATCGCTGACCGTCATGCTGGTGACGCACGATATCTCGGTCGTGGCGCAAGTTTGTGATTCGGTCGCCGTCATGTACGCCGGTCGTATCGTGGAGCAAGCGCCCGCGCTGCCGTTTTTCGCGGCGCCATATCATCCCTACAGCCTGGGGCTACAAAATGCCTTTCCCAACCTGGTGAAGCCCAAAGAGAAGCTCATCTCCATTGAGGGCTACCCGCCGGAACTGATAGAGCCGCCTGATTTTTGCCGTTTCGCCATGCGCTGCCCTTTCGTGCAAGAGCGCTGTCGCGAGCAAGATCCACGGCTGGAAGCGGTCGCCGACGGGCAGTTGGCTGCCTGCCTGCGCGCCGGTGAAATGGAAACGTTGCGTCCGCAGGCGGCAAATCCCGAGCTGTGGCGCATGGCCGAGCAAGCGGCGTCTCGTGCGCGAGCGGGAAACGGGCAATCGTGGCAGGCTCCGGTAATTAAGCAGGCAGCGCCGCCGGAAGGTGTACCGGCTGCGCCGAACGGCACATTCATAGAAGTAGAGAATCTAAGCAAGCAGTATCACATTGGGGGCGGGTTGGCAGGTCTCGTTCGCGGGCAGCCAGCGCAGACCGTTTACGCCGTAAACGACGTCTCGCTTACGCTGAGACGCGGCGAAAGCCTGGGACTGGCGGGCGAATCCGGATGTGGAAAGACGACGATGGGCAACCTGCTCGTGAAGCTGCTGGAGCCGAGCGAGGGACGGATCGTGTTCGACGGGCAGGCGCTCTCGGACCTCAGCGGAAGTGATCTGGCCGCATTCCGCCGCCGCGCGCAACTGATGTTCCAGAACCCGTACGAAGCGCTCAATCCGCGTTTCACCCTTTACCGGTCTTTGGCCGAGCCGCTGATCATCAACGGCTGGCGCGACGAAAAGAAACGGCGTGAGCGTGTGCTTGATACGCTAGACCGCGTGCAGTTGCAGCCGGCGACATTCTTCCTGGACAAATACCCACATCAGCTTTCGGGAGGACAGCTGCAGCGCGTGGTGCTGGCGCGATCGCTCGTGCTGCATCCAGATTTCCTGGTGGCCGACGAGCCGGTGTCTATGCTGGATGTGTCTGTGCGCGCCGGCATTCTCAACACGATGCGCCGCATTACGCGGGAAATGGGGTTGACGACGGTCTATATCTCGCACGATCTGTCTTTATTGCAATACACGTGTGATCGCATAGCCATCATGTACCTGGGGCAGATCATGGAGATTGGTCCGACCGATCAGATCATTCAGAATCCACAACATCCATACACGCGCGCGCTGGTGTCCGCCGTGCCTGTGCCCGATCCTACGGTAGCAGCGCCGGAGCTACGCATCCACGAAGGGGTGCCCAGGGCCACGCGCCTATTCGATGGGTGTCCTTTCCAGGATCGATGTCCAGATGTCATGGAGGCCTGCCGGGAGATTGCTCCGCCCTGGGCCAGCGTAGGACTCGGTTCGGCAGGCGAGGATCATTACGCTTATTGCCACCTGTACGGCGAGCACGCCAATTCACCAAAACTGCGAGCAGAGGTCGAACCCGTATGACCCGACAAATGACGGCAGCCGTGTTGCGTGAACACGGTGAACGCGATCAGATTCGACTGGAACAGATCGGCGTGCCCCAGCCCGGGCAGGGTGAGGTGCGCCTGCGCGTCTGTGCCTGTGCCCTCAACTGGCTCGACGTGGGCGTGCGGCGCGGTCCAAAGTTCGGCGCCATTCCCTTGCCGCTTATCGGCGGCGGCGACATTGCCGGCGTGGTGGATGCTGTTGGCGATAGCGTAGACGATTGGCGCGAGGGTGATGAAGTCGTCGTCTATCCACTGATCACCTGCGGCGAGTGCGAACAGTGCCGGCGCGGCGAGCCGACAACGTGCCCGCAGCACGAGATCATCGGCGAGCATGTAGATGGCGGACTGGCGGAGTACGTGGTCGTTCCTGCTGCAAACCTCTTGCCAAAGCCGCCGTCGCTGAGTTTCGCAGAGGCGGCTGCCCTGCCCGTCGTGGGCATGACGGCGTATCACATGCTGGTGCATACCGCGCGCTTGGCTGTGGGTGAAACGGTACTGGTGATGGGCGCCGGAGGAGGTGTGGCCTCACTTGGCATCCAACTGGCGCGCCACGCAGGCGCCCACGTGTTGGCGACGACGTCGACGCCGGAAAAGGCGGAAAAGGCGCGTTCTCTGGGCGCGACTGCTGTTTTCAACTATCGCGATGCGGATTGGGTGGAGCGGGCGATGCAGGCGACCGGGGGACGGGGCGTAGACATCGTGCAGGACAACGTGGGCGCCGCCACATGGAACGCTGCGCTGGAACTGCTGGCGCGCAACGGGCGTATGGTCGTGTGCGGCTCCCATTCAGGCGCCGAGGTGCAGCTCGAAATTGGGCAAATATACCACCGCCAGCTGCGCATCCTGGGCTCAAACGGCGGCACGAGGCGGGGACTGGCGACCGTACTGCAGTTGGCCGAGCAAGGACACGTGAAGCCCGTCGTGGACAGTGTGCTGCCCCTGTCGCAAATTCAGGAGGCGCACCGGCTGATGGAGGAGCATGATCATTTCGGCAAGGTTGTTATCGAGATCTGAACACCTGACAGGTTTCCGAAACCTGTCAGGTGTTGTTCCCGCCGGCGTCTCTACATGCGGAAGGTGCCAAAGCGGTCGTCGGGGAAGGGTGCTTTGACGGCGGTGGCAAAGGCCAGGCCCAATGCCGTGCGCGTCTGTGCGGGATCCAGAATGCCGTCATCCCATAGCCGGGCTGTTGCGTAGTAAGGATCGCTTTCTTCCGCATACTGCGCCAGAATGGGCGCTTTGAACTCGTTCTCCACAGCTGCGACCGCTTCCGCGTCTTCACGGTCGATGTCGCGCAGGGCGCGATCCTGTCCCACCGTCCACAACACGTTGGCTGCGGCCTCGCCGCTCATGACGCTGATACGGCTGTTGGGCCACGTGAACAAGAAGCGGGGGTCGTAGGCGCGCCCGCTCATGCCATAGTTGCCGGCGCCGTGGCTGACGCCGTGTAACAGGGTAATGCGCGGCACGTTGACGTTGCTCACAGCCATTACCATCTTGGCGCCGTCTTTGGCGATGCCGCGATTTTCGTACTCTTTGCCCACCATGAAGCCGGCGATATTTTGCATGAAGAGCAATGGGGTGCCCCGTTGCCCGCACAATTGGATAAAGTGGGTCGCCTTGAGCGCGCTTTCGCTAAAGAGGAGTCCGTTGTTGGCCACAATCCCCACCGGAATACCCATTATGTGGGCGAAGCCGGTGACGATGGTGGTGCCGTAGCGCGCCTTGAACTCACTCAATTCGGAGCCGTCGACCAGGCGGGCAATAATCTCGCGCACGTCGTAATTGACGCGGGTGTCGGCCGGGATCACGCCATACAACTCCTCCGGGTCGTAAGCGGGAGGCTCGGGCAGCTGGACGACCACGTTCATCTTCGGGTTCCGGTTAAGGTGTGCGACGATTTCGCGGACCCGGGCCAACGCACTCTCTTCGTCAGGAGCGAAGTGATCCGCCACACCACTGATCCGGGTATGTACGTCGGCACCGCCTAACTCCTCGGCGGTCACTTCCTCGCCGGTGGCCGCCTGCACCAGCGGTGGGCCACCGAGGA
>CAYSMQ010000313.1:0-6048 GCA_964432035.1 uncultured Ardenticatenaceae bacterium | reverse complement strand
TAAAACAATTGGCTAATTTACAGTCTGCAAAGAAACGAATACGGCAGAATATCAAGCGGCGCGAGCACAATCGACGCTATCGTTCTGCAGCGCGCACGCATATTCGCCGTTCTCGCGAGCTGATTGCTGCGGGACGATTGGATGAAGCTGAAGAAGCTGTGCGGATGGCAGCCAGTACACTAGATAAGGCGGCCCGCAAGGGTGTGATCCATCCCAATAATGCTGCGCGACGCAAGAGCCGCATCATGAGTCAGCTTGCCGAAGCGAAGAAAGAAGCAGCGTAGAACGAGAATTCTGCCCTAACTCCTAGCTAAAGGCGCCACCCTTGCACGGGTGGCGTTTTTGGATCCCGCCCCCACCACAGACGTGTGCGACTCTTAGCCGGCGTCGGCAGATAGCTTGAAAATGTATCCTACGCCTCGGATGGTAATGATGCGTTCTGGATGGCTAGGATTCTCTTCGATGGCCTCGCGCAGCCAGCGTATGTGAACATCCAGGGTTCTTGTGTCTCCTATATAGTCGGTGTCCCACACGTCTTGCATCAGCTGCCGTCGGTCCAGCACCTGATTTGGATGCCGCAAGAATACTTCGAGAAGTTTCGCCTGCTTTGGTGTTAGGCGTCGCTCACCCGACTGCCCAACTGAGACCGAGGGTTTGCCGAGAAATAGGGTCAGCTCGCCGGCACGTATGATCTCTTGCGAATACTGGTCTGATGGAAGCAGGGTGCGTACCCGGTTGAGCACTTTGCGTGACGTAAACGGATGAACCAGGTAGACGTCGGCTTTGGCGCTTTCGTCCTTACTTTCGCCCATCGACCGCGTATGAATGATCGGCGTATCGCCGAGGAGACCACGCAATTGGCGACAGCCACCAGTCTCGTTGGCATCCATGGACGCGGCATCGAAAATTAACAAGTCGGGCCGTTGCTTCCCCACCCATTCAGCCGCCTGACGCGTTGAATGGAAGACTTGAACCTGATAGCCTCCGCTTACAAGTGCTGCCTCCAGCGAATCCTCGCCGGTTTCGCCACCTTCGACAAGCAAGATCTGGGGCGCCGCCATCCTGCGGTCGTTTCCTCCACTAGGGTCTACGGGTGAATCGGCAACTGATAGGTTAGATTATAGGTGCAAACAGTGCCTGTGCAAAAACTAAAATCGTTAATTTTGCTTGACCGGTCAGGCCGTGAGTCATATAATCCGATTCGTAATTCGCGGGTGTGGTGTAATGGTAGCGCGACAGCTTCCCAAGCTGTAAGTGAGAGTTCGATTCTCTCCACCCGCTTGTGAGTATTTTTTAAGGCCCAAGTAGGGCCTTTTTTTCATCAGATTGCAAACTCCCGAGTGAGAAATGGCCCCCAGAAGTACCAGCGCCGCCGTTGACGCTCTTGATCTCCTGAAGCGCACAGCGCTCTTCCAGAATATCGATAAGGAGTTGCTGCAAGCAATCTATCGGGCAGCCTATCGCAAGCGCGTGCGGGCGCACGAGTTCTTTTTCCACCAGCAGGAAGCGGCCACGACGTTTTATCTGTTGCTGGAAGGACGCGCGCGGTTGGTGCAGCTGACGCCGGAGGGGCACCAGGTGACGATTCGCTATGTGGGGCCTGGGGACGGCATCGGCATCATCGTGGTTCTGAGCGAGGTGCCCTACCCTCTGTCGGCGGAAGCAGTGACGGACTGCCTGGCACTTGCCTGGGATCGGGCAGCGACGTTGCGTTTCATGGAAGAAAGCCCTGCCCTGTCACTGAATGGTCTGGCGATGGTAGCTCAACGTTTTCGTGACCTGCAGAAGCGCTATCAGGAATTGGCGACGGAACGGGTCGAGCGACGCGTGGCGCGCACGCTGCTGCGCCTGACGCGACAAACGGGACGGCGCGTCGAGGAGGGGGTGCTGCTGGACCTGCCGCTTTCGCGCCAGGATGTTGGCGAACTGACAGGTACGACGCTCTATACCGTGAGCCGTATCTTGAGTCGCTGGGAGCAAGAGGGGCTCATTAGCACGGGGCGGGAACGCATTGTCGTCTGTAAGCCGCACGCGCTGGTTTCAATTGCCGAAGACCTGCCGCCACCCCACCGGATAGACAAAGACGACTGACTGCCTAGAGGGGCGAAGCGATGATCAAAGTGCGTCCGCAGTCGCGTCCAGCGTTAAGACGCGGCGCGCTTCTTCAAGTTGTGAGGCGAGCGCGGCGCGGGCCGTTCCCCCGATTGCCTTCCGTACGTTGAGCGAGCGCTCAAAATCAAAGCAAGCCGCGACATCTTCCTCGAACTTTTTAGATACCTCTCGTAACGCAGAAACGCCAAGCTCGTCTAGTTCCTTTTCCTGCTCTTCGGCGAGCTGCACGAGACGCCCCACGACTTCATGTGCCTGGCGAAAGGGCATTCCCTTCTGTACCAGGTAATCGGCAAGATCTGTCGCCAGCAAACCAGCCTCCAGTTGGGCGCGCATGGACTGGGTATTGAGTTGCAAGGTACGCACAGTACCGCTCAACACAGGCACGGTTGCCCGCAGCGTGTCAAAGCTGTCGAAGACTGGTTCCTTGTCTTCTTGTAAATCCTTGTCGTAGGTCGACGGTAGTCCCTTTAGCACGGTCAGTAGGCTAACCAGGTTGCCCACTAGGCGCCCGCTCTTACCACGCGCCAGCTCCAGCGTGTCCGGATTTTTCTTCTGTGGCATGAGGCTGGAGCCGGTGCTATAAGCGTCACTCAGCGTAACAAACGAAAACTCACGGCTGCTGAAGAGAATCAATTGCTCGGCAAGGCGGCTCAGATGCACGCCCAGCAACGCTGCGGCATATAGGAAATCGGCGGCAAAGTCGCGATCGGACACGGCATCCATACTGTTCTGGCTGACGCGACTAAAACCCAACCGTTGCGCGAGGGCGCTGCGGTCGATGTCGTACGCCGTTCCCGCCAACGCTGCCGAGCCCAGAGGCAGGCTCGAGGCGCGCGCCCGCGCTTGGGCAAAGCGTTCGCAGTCGCGTTGCAGAGGCCAGAAGTGGGACATGATCCAGTGCGCCCAGGTAACCGGCTGCGCGTGCTGTAGGTGTGTGTAGCCTGCCATTAGCGTCTCGGTGTTCTCTGCGGCGCTTTCTAAAAGGACGCTTTGCAGGCCTCGCACGTTCTCCAGCAGGTGGTCGACGGCGCGCATAGACCAAAGACGAAAATCGGTGGCGACCTGGTCGTTGCGCGAGCGGCCCGTGTGCAGCTTGCCGCCGACGTCGCCGACAAGCTCCGTCAATCGCCGTTCGACTGCAGTGTGGATGTCTTCATCCCTTGGCTGCAATTCAAACGTTCCATCTTCAAATTCGGCTCGTACCCGCTCTAAGCCATTGTGCAGCTCCTGCCGCTCTGCCGGCGATAGGATGCCCGCTTCGGCGAGCGCGCCGGCCCAGGCTATGCTGCCGTCGATGTCCTCGCGATAGAGTCGAATGTCAAAAGGAATGCTGGCGTTGAATTGGTGAACGGCGTCGTCCACCTGTTCGCTGAAGCGACCGCCCCATAGCTTGGCCATCTAAGACTCCTTCAAGTCAGGTTCGATAATCGGCGTTAATAGAGACGTAGTCGTGTGTCAGGTCGCAAGTCCACATCGTGGCCCGTCCCAGGCCTCCATTGAGATCAAGTATGATGTGAATTTCAGCTTGCTCAAAAATCGCCGCGGCGTCGGCTTCTTCGTAATCCGTTGGCGTTCCGTTTTCCACAAGCAGCAGGGCTTCGCCGTCGGGGTTGGCAACGGTCAAGGCCACGTTGCTCTGGTCGAAGGGGATGCCTGAGCGGCCCGCTGCCGCCAGAATGCGACCCCAATTAGCGTCGCTGCCGGCAAGGGCTGTCTTGACCAAGGGAGACGTGGCGATGGTGTTGGCCACGATATGTGCGGCGTTGTCGTCTTGCGCACCACGTACTTCAATGGTCACAAACTTCGTCGCTCCTTCGCCGTCGCGCACGATCATTTGCGCCAGTTGGCGGCACACGTGCAACAACCCTTCGTAAAGAATTTCTGCACGCGACTCTTCGTCGACCGCTACGCCACTTGCTCCGTTAGCCAGGAGCAAGACGGTGTCGTTGGTACTCGTATCGCCGTCAACGCTAATGCGGTTGAAGGAACGATCGGCGGCGCGTTTCAGAGACGACTGCAGCAAATTGGCGTCGACGACCGCATCCGTAGTGATCACCGCCAGCATTGTGGCCATGTTAGGATGAATCATGCCCGCGCCTTTGGCCATGCCGCCGATGGTTACATCGCCGTCTGCAAAGCTCAAACGCACGGCAACCTCTTTGGCGAAGGTATCCGTTGTCATGATGGCCTGCGCCGCGAGCGCGCCGTTTTGAGTGGACAGGCGTTTTGCTGCAGCGTCGATGCCCACGTTCACGCGCGTCATGGGCAACTGCACGCCGATGACGCCGGTGGACAAGACAAGAACCTGGTCCTCTTGGCAATCCAGGGCAAAGGCGGCGTTCTTTTGCATCTGGCGCGCCGCCCAAAGCCCGGGTGCGCCCGTACAGGCGTTGGCATTGCCCGCGTTGGCCACGACGCCGCGCAGCGCCGTATTGTTCTGCGCCATCACATCGCGGTCCAGGAGCACGGGCGCGGCTGCTACCTGGTTTTGCGTGAAGAGGGCGGCGCCTGTGCAGTCTTCTTGTGAGAAGATCAAGGCTAGGTCAGGCTTACGTTCGCTCTTTCGCAGCCCACAGCTTGCGGCGCCGGCCACGAAACCGAGCGCGCTGGTGACGCCTCCACCGTCAATGGGAACTGGCTTTGTTTCGTCAGCCATTGCGAGCGCTAATCTCGCTTGAAGATGGAGTAGTCGGGCGCGGCATAGCGCGTGCGACCGCCGTCGCTGACTTCCATCATGGCCTGGACCTTCATCTGCAAGCCAAAGAGGTTAATAAAACCGGCAGCATCGCCCTGATCGTAGACGTCGTCCTTGCCGAACGTGGCAAAGTCTTCGCGGTATAGGCTCTGGCGGCTTTCACGCCCGACGACGATCACGCTTCCCTTATACAGCTTCAACTTAACCCAGCCGCTGACCGTGGCCTGTGTCTCTGTAATAAAAGCCTGCAGCGCTTCGCGCAGCGTGTGGTACCACTTGCCGAAGTAGACCAGTTCCGCGTAGCGCAACGCCACCTGCTCTTTGTAATGCGCCGTGTCGCGGTCCAGACACAGGGACTCTAACTCGCGGTGCGCGTGGTACAGAATCGTGCCGCCCGGCGTTTCATATACGCCGCGCGATTTCATGCCCACGAGCCGGTTTTCGACCAGATCAATGCGCCCAATGCCGTGCGCGGCGCCTAGCTCATTGAGGGTTTCGACGACGCCCGCAGGCGGCAGGGGTACGTCGTCTACGGCGACCGGGACACCTTTCTCGAAGTCGACGCGCACCGTCGCCGGTGTATCGGGCGCATCCTCAGGAGCCACAGTCCACTGGAACATCTCTGCTTCCGGTTCCACAGCCGGATCCTCCAGGATGCCACCCTCGTGCGAGAGGTGCCAGAGGTTGCGGTCACGGCTGTAAATAGACTTTTCGGTGTGGGTGACGGGCACGTCGTGATCCCGGGCGTAAGCCAGGGCATCCTCACGCGAGCGGATGTGCCATTCGCGCCACGGAGCCACAACCTTCAACGTCGGGTTGAGCGCCTTGTAGGTCAACTCGAAGCGTACCTGGTCGTTGCCCTTGCCCGTGCAGCCGTGGGCCACGGCGTCGGCGCCCTCGGCCTCGGCTATGGCGACCTGCCACTTGGCAATCAGCGGCCGGGCGACGCTCGTTCCAAGCAGGTAACGACGCTCGTAGACGGCGCCGGCCTGTAGCATGGGAAACAGAAAGTCCCGCGCAAATTCGTGGCGCAGATCTTCCACGTACACCTTGCTGGCGCCGCTTGCCAGCGCTTTCTCTTTCAGTCCGTCTAGTTCTGAACCGCCCTGCCCTATGTCGGCACAAAAGCAGATGACTTCCGCGCCGTAGTTCTCGCGCAGCCAGGGCACAATGACCGATGTATCCAACCCGCCCGAATAGGCGAGCACGACCTTGTTGATATTTTCTTTCGTCACAATCTC
>CAYSMQ010000312.1:0-6097 GCA_964432035.1 uncultured Ardenticatenaceae bacterium | reverse complement strand
CGCCACCAGCGTCGCACGGCGGCCCAGTAGCGCCCCTGGCTGCGGCGCCGGTTGCGCGCGAGGTTGGCGGCGATGGCCAGCAGCCAGGGCCGGAAGAGGCGACCGTCCTCGAACTGCTCCAGCTTGAGATAGGCGCGGACAAACGCTTCCTGGGCCACGTCTTCGACATCGGCAACGGAGGCCTGAGCGCCCAGCATCAGGTAGGCCAGGCGGAAAACCGGTTCCTGGTGTTCTTCTACAAGCTGCGTCCACGCAGCCTCGTCGCGTCGGCGCGCACGCTTAACTAATGCAGCTTCCGCCGGCGCAGAAGCTGCCGATTCAGTTTGGACAGTTCCGGAACGTTCCATCTACACTATAGTACACCGGCCGCAGGTGGAAGGTTCCCAGTAGTGTTCGTGAGAACGCCAATAACGAGCGGCGTGGCCGTAATGTAGGCGGTCGCATCCGCTCCCGAGGGCCGAAGTTAGAGATAGCCAATCTCCAGGGCAGACGCGATCGCTTGCTGCAGGCTGCCGTCGGCTCGTTCGGAATTATTGGCTTCGCAGTGGGCAACTGCCTGCCGCAGAGGGTCGGTTAACGGATCCGGCAGGCGACGTTGTTCAGGATGGAGCATTGTTGAAGCTGACTCAACCGCCTTTTCTATTTGCCCTTTCCTTTGCTGAATGGCCAGCAAAACGATAAGGGCAAGCCAGGCGAGCGGCACGTTGGTATCGATAAAGTTCGAAACCGCCTGTTGAGCCGCCGCACGAGCCGACGAGATCTTCCCGTCATGAAAGTCCAGCCACGCGCCGGTCGCGAGGGCATGGGCCTCAAAATGACGGCTGCCTACCTCCCGGCTGGCCTCCAGCGCCCGCAGCGAGAAGTCTCGGGCACGCTGCGGCTCTCCACGCTGTCGGTAAAGCGTACTGAGGAAAGCGAGGGAGCGCGCCTCCTGCATGCGGTGAGCAATCGCCTGGGCCCGGAAAAGCGATGCCAGCAAGGGCGCTTCGGCTGACGCCAGGTCATCGCCGAGCAGGAAGCAGTAACCCAGGAAGAAATCATAGAGCGCGATCGACTGCGGCCCCAGCGTTTGACGGGCTCGTTCTCGTTCGCGGGCTGCCAAGGCAATGGTAGCCGCCGAGGAACGATATCGCTCCCGCAATAGTGCGACGTGAATCTTGTCATTGGTCAGCCACATTTGCTGGCGCCCAGTCCCGATCCGCTCGACAGTAGAGGTTACCTCACCGATTAATGCCTCGCATTTGTCCGGCTGGTGAAGGCAGAAGTGAAGGTGGATGAACCGCAGTTTGATGTCAAGCCAAAGACGTTGCCATGCTTTGTCTCGCTTCACCCCTGAGTGTTCCAACACGTGCAGCGCTTCTACCAGTCTCCGCTGTACTCTGTCGTAATAAAGCTGCGCCTGATGGGTGTCGGCGATACGCCGGTGCAACAGGGCGAGTGGGAGGGGGTCATCGGGTGAGCGGGCAGCGAGCGCCTTCCTGAACGCTGCGCGCGCATCTTCAAATCGGGCGACGTGAGCCAGCATCTCACCAAGGCTGGTGTAAAGATCAGCAGCCTGCGTCCACTCTACTTCTGTTTCGCCTAGCAGGGCAAGGGCGCGCTGCAAGTGACCAATGGCTTGGTCATACCCATATACAGCAGCGGCAGCCGCTGCAGCATCCTGGTAAGCGTATACCGCCTCGCGAGTGGCTGCGGCCGCATCAAAATGGTGGGCCAGAGCGGCTAGGGGGTACAATTGCCCGTCAGCGGCTTCCGCGCGCATGGCCTCTGCAGCCCTCCGGTGCAAGAGCCTGCGCCGCCAGGGGCTCATGTCGCGATAAAGGGCGTTGCGCACCAGATCGTGACTGAACGTGTGGCCGTTATCTTCTTCCCGAAGCAGTTGGCGGGCGACGAGTTCGTCCAGGGCATCCACCACTTCGAGGTCGCTGCGGCCGGCAGTGTGCCGGAGGAGGTCGGGTTCGAGATCTGGAGAGAGGACGGCAGCGGCCTGTAGGAGCTGTTGAGAGACGGCGGTTAATGTCTCGAACCGGGAATGGACGGCATCCTCGACCGTTGTGGCCAAAGGCAGGCTGTCGGTCGGTGTCTGGAGGCGGTCGGATTCCATTAGAGTGCGCACCGTTTCCAGAACAAAGAAGGTGTTGCCGCCGGTGGCGCTGTGCAACCGCTCGGCGAAATCGCCCAGCGTCTCCTCTGATAGGCCGAGCTCCATCTCCTCCAGGGCGCGGGCGATTGCCGCCGGCGCTAGCCCGCCAAGAGGTATTTCAACGAGTCGATTCACGCGGCGAAACGCGCGTTTTACGTCGGCGAGGGCCTGAACCTCGGCAAGGCGGGCGGTGGCGGCGATGAGCAGGCGGGAATCGGGAAAGCGGCCGCTCACGTCGATCAGCCAGCGCAGTGTGGCGCCGTCGGACCAGTGCAGATCGTCCAGGCAGAGGAGAATGGACCTCTCCCTCGCCAGCCTGAACAGGCAGCGGGTCACCGCTTCGAGAAGGCGGCCCTGCGCCTCTTGTGGCGCCACATCCAGCGGCCCGGGTAGGTCGGGGAAGATGTGCGACAGTTCAGGCAACAGGCGGCCCACTTCGGCCAGCCAGATGGGGCGAATGCGGCGCCAGCTGTGGGGCGCATCCAGCGACTGGCGCAGGGCATGGACCAGCGGCTGGTACGAGATGGACTGGCTCCCTCGATGGCTGTTGCCCGTCAGCGGCATGCGCTCGCCGCCGAGGGCGAAGGACTGTAACAGGCGGGATTTGCCCACGCCGGCCTCGCCTGTGATGAGGATGAGGCCGCCGGAAGCCAGGCGGCGCGCCGCGTTCTCCAGGGCGTGGAGGGCTTCGTCGCGCCCGACGAGGGGCAGTTCCAGGCTGGGCAGAACCGACCACGACGGGGAACGCACCCGGGTTGGGAGAGGGCTGGGGCCATCGCGTAGCGCTGTTTGATAAGCGTCCCGGGTTTCGGGAAGAGGGCTGACCCCTAATTCCCGTTCGAGCAGGAGGCTGCACCGCTCGAACTGGCGCGTGGCCGAGGCGCGGTCGCCCGCTCGCCCGTAAAGGGTAATCAACCGACGATGGATCTCCTCGGCCAATTCGTCCAAGGCGAGATAGCGCTGAGCATACCTAACAGCTGACTTAATCCGGTTGCGCTCTGACAGAACGGCAGTGAGGCGGCTGAGCACGCCGAGATAGACGCTTTCCAGCTCGGCCGCGCGCTGCTCCCGCCACTTTGCAAATTCAGGGGCACCGTGTGCGGAGAATCCTTCGAGGAAACGGCTGCGATAGAGATCGGCGCTTTTCTCCAGGACAGCCACTTCCCCACTTTCGTGCGCCTCCTCCAGAACCACGCAATCTGACCAGGCCCAATCGGGATTGAGCCGGACGGCGCGGCGGTTGAGGAGGAGGCAATCGGGATGGGGCAGCTCTTTACGCAGGTAGCTGAGAAGGCGGGAGAGGTTGCGCCGCGCTTTGGCATCAGGCTCGTCAGGCCAGAAGAGGAAGGCCAAGTGTTCGCGCGAGACGGGGGCCGGTTGGGCGGCAAGGCGATAGAGGAGGGCCCGCGCCTGCCGCCGCACGATCTTCAGGGGCGCACCCTGCCAGATGAGGCGCGGCGCGCCGAGGAGGTGGAGGGCCAGCGTTTCTTCAGCAGATTCAATGCTCATGCAAATGACGGTCCACACTTCCCGGCCAGGATGTCGCATCCTGAACACGAAGCAGGCTGGGTTAATACGGTACCGGCACACAAGTAATATTATCATACCGTGTCGTGTGGACGCTTTGTGGACAGTCGCCTTTTAAGCTGTAGACGTTACACTGATATAGCGAAGTTTGGGTTAACCTAGAGGAGACAGAAAGATGGGAACATTTGTGCTGTGCCACGGTGGTTGGGCAGGTGGCGGGCAATGGCGAGAAGTGGCCTCTTTGTTAAGGGCTGCTGGACACGAAATCTTTACGCCCACCGTCACGGGTCTTGGTGAGCGAGTCCATTTAGCCCATCCCGATATAGATCGGAATACATATATTCAGGATATCCTGATGGTGTTGAAGTATGAGGACCTCCGCGACGCAGTCTTGCTTGGTTACAGTATAAGCGGTCCAGTCATTACGGGCGTTGCCGAAGAAGCTGCCGAAAAAATCGATCAGTTAGGCCACCTTGATGCGTACTTGCTAAATGATGGGCAGTCTCTAGCAGATCTGGTGGGACCAGAGATAACTGCAGGATTGGAGCAGGTAGCCAAAGAGTATGGAGAATGTGGCAATCAGAGTGGGATTTCTGGCGTTCGGAAGCGAACCTGGCACAAATGTCGGAGTGGGCAGCGGGCACAGCTCGCAAATACCTTTGGCCGGTGGCGCCGCAAATGGAAACCATCAGCGCCGAGGAGGAGAGAGTGCCAGGCATCCGAGCCTTGGCTGCGCCGGGCCACACGGTAGGGCACATGGCGCTGGAGATTAGGTCGGCTGGAGAAACGCTCCTAGACTTCGCGGATGCGGCGTTGCAACCCATTCATCTGGAGCATCCGGAGTGGGTGGCTACTGTCGACAATGATCCGGAACAAACTGTGACCAGCAGACGGGCGCTCTGCCGGCGCGCCGCTGCCAATGAGGCTTTGGTGCTGGCGTTTCACTTTCCGCCTTTCCCCAGCCTGGGTCGCATACGTCCAAACGGGGAGGTGTGGCAGTGGGTACGAGCATAAGCCTCGCCCGCCGAATGAAAGCATTGTCAACGAGATAACAGACGAGGTGATAAGTATGACCACATATGTGCTGATTCACGGCGGTTTTGCGGGCGGCTGGATCTGGGGGGATGTCGCTACCAGATTGCGCAAGGCAGAGCACCGAGTCTTTACGCCAACACTAACGGGACTGGGGGAAAGAGTCCATCTGGCCAGTCCCCACACCGGCCTCAACACCCACATTCAAGACGTGGTCAACGTGTTGATTTATGAAGATTTGAGCGAGCTGGTTCTGCTGGGCTATAGCTACGGGGGAATGGTGGCCACGGGTGTCGCCGAACTTGCAGCCGAGCGAATCGCCCACCTCGTTTTCCTTGATGCCCTCGTACCCCAAGATGGCCAGTCGGCGGCGTCCCTCCTCGGTCCAGAGACGATGGCCTTTCTTACGGGCGAGGCGGACGTCCACGGTGACGGATGGCGGATACCTCCCTCATGGATCGACCCGCGGGCAGCCGATGCTCCCATCGCAGAACGTCGCCGTCACTTTAACACAGCTCAGGACCCGCGGCACACGCCGCATCCATTGAAGACGTTTCAGCAGCCTGTTTTTCTGGAGAATAAAGTAGCAGCAAAACTGCCTCGCACGTCGATTTATTGCAGGCGGGGCATGGAAGACGTCGGTCCGCTGCACCGGCCTGTAGCCCATGCAGCGGGAATGGCGAAGGTCGACGAGAACAGGCGCTATCGAGAACTGGATTCAGGCCATATGCCGATGTTGACGCACCCCTTCGAACTGAACCAATTTCTGCTCGAAGTCGCCTAGGCAAATCAGCTGATGCAACCTCGAAGCCAACCGATCCTGCTTATGGTATGGCGGAAAATGCTACTGGCCATCTACAGCTACTTTACCGAGGCAAACCGTGAGTTCATCTCGATGCGCACGAAACAAGGATTGGCGGCCGCACGAGCAAGTGGCAAGAAGTTGGGCCGGCTAAGAGGGAGTAGAAACAAGAAGAGGGCGTTGGACCCTTGTCGATGCTCTTAGCCCTTCATACCTGTGGTCGTCAGGCCTTCGATGAAGTAGCGCTGGCCCGCGAAGAAGATGGCGATCATGGGGACCGTGAGGATGACCGTAGCGGCCATGATGATCTCCCACTGTAGTTCGCCGCCCTGGCCGAAGCGGTCGAGGATGGCCTTAATGCCACGGGGCATGGTGAAGAGCGCGCTGTCCTGTAGGTAGATTAGGGGCTTGATGAGGTCGGTCCAGCTGGCTTTGAGCTCGAAGATGAAGACGACGATCATGGCCGTGCGCGTGAGAGGCGCGGCGATGCGCAACCAGATCTGGAAGAAGTTGGCGCCGTCAACGCGGGCCGCTTCAAAGAGATCGCGCGGTAGGGTGAGATAGAATTGGCGTAGGAGGAAGATGTAGAAGGC
>CAYSMQ010000311.1:0-6114 GCA_964432035.1 uncultured Ardenticatenaceae bacterium | reverse complement strand
TCGAACCCCGGCATAGAAATCTCGTGTGTCTTCCCAACCGTAGGTATTGACCAGGTAGTTTATGAAACCGGCCGCCTCTATGTAGCCAATCTCATGCTGCCCTTCGTAAAAATTGTCAATGAGATGGGGTAAGGGCACGTAGAGATTTGTTTCACGCAGCGCCTTGATGCGTTGGTCGATGTTTTCTTGCTTATAGTGTCCGCCGGCGGCCCAAACTGCCAATCCTTCGGCAAGAAAGGCGATGCGATCGGGCGCGAATTGCCGGTCCAGAATGTGGGTGGTTTCGTGGACGAGAACTTCATGGAAACCGCCGCCGGCATAATTGCGATCCAGATAAGAGATGACAATGTTGGACGTGGCATAACCACCCTGACCGAAGACGCGGTCAATGAAGTACAGATCGATTTTGCTTGCTGGCTGCACACCAAGCCGCTCGGAAGCCTGGTCTACGGCGGCCTGGGCGGCAACTTCAATGTCTTGCAAGTCGCGATGCGCCGCCGTGCCGTTGACAACGCGTATGACGCAGCAGTCGATTTCGCTGACTTCCCAGCGTTGCTCCCTTTCGGCCGCGGGTCGCGTGTGATCGGGCAACACGGCGACGTCGACGACCACCTCGTTGTTGTCCGGGTTCTCATCGCCGTTTTCGATGGCGTCGTCGGGATCGAGGGTGACGATCACTTCGTGATCGCCCCAGTAGGACGTGGTGTCCCAGGCCCAGGTAAAGAGGGCGATGGGATCGCCAGCCAGGTTACGACCGTTCACGGCGCCTTGCATCGTAAAGTAATCGCGGACTTCGACGCGCACGGTGACGTCACTGGGATCAACTTCGGGCGGTACGTTTGGAAGAATGTAGAATGTGACCGGATCGCCGGCATAGATGTCTGGCACCGGATGCAAGAAAACGCGATCGGATGACAGAGAAAGGTCGCCCGTGGGTGTCTCTGTTGTGGGAGGCGGCGGCACGGTCGGCGCTTCCACGACGGGCGTCGCGGTAACGGTCGCCGTGGGTTCGATGGGATCCGGCGGCGTGGCGGTCAGTTCATTTGTAGGGGTCGCAGGCGGCGCCGTGGTGGCGGCGGGGGTAGTGGCCTCCGGCGTGGTGACATCGGTTGCCACAGCAACCGGCTGCCCCGAACGCGAGGTTGCGGTCGCCGTTGTGGATTCTGATGTGCACCCTGCCAGAATGACAACTTGCAAAGTTATACCTAGCAGAATGGCAAATAGCCAGCTTCTTCTTCTCATCACTTTCATAACTTATGCCCTGACCCATTCTACATAATTTCAGGGCTCATGTGACGATATGGAGCGGAATCTGAGCAGTTATTAAGCGTTTTATCGAAATATAGGGCGCAACCCCGTTGCCCTCCATGACGCGTGGGCTACCGTAACCCCACTATTTAATGACGCTTCCGCCAACAGCATTATATAACGGAATTGCGAATGGGAACAGCACCCGTATAATATCGGCTGGCGGATAGCATCAATTTGGCGTGCATTCCGGTCGCTGCAGAGCACTGACCAGACCTGACGAAGACAAGTTCGACAACGGCATAACTAGGAGATCTGAACGAATGGCATATTCCAAGATCAAGATACCAGACGGTGAAAAGATTACGTATGAAAACGGGCAGTTGAACGTTCCCGACAAACCCATTGTGGCCTTCATCGAAGGGGATGGGATTGGCGTGGATATTACCCCGGCAGCAAAACGGGTGTGGGATGCAGCCGTGGCCAAGGCCTATGATGGGCAGCGCGAAATCGCGTGGATGGAAATTTATGCCGGAGAGAAGGCGGCGGAGCGTTATGACGGCGACTATATGCCGGAAGAGACATTCGAGGCCATGCGCGAGTTCCTGGTGGGCATCAAGGGACCACTCACCACGCCCATCGGCGGCGGCTTTCGCAGCCTGAACGTCACGCTACGTCAGGTCCTGGACCTATATGCCTGTGTGCGACCCGTGCGTTACATTCCGGGCACGCCCAGCCCCATGCGCGAGCCGCAGAAGATGGACATGGTCATTTTCCGCGAAAACACGGAGGACGTCTATTCCGGCGTGGAGTGGCCCGCGGAGTCGGAAGGGGCGCAGCGCATTATCAACTTCATGAACAATGAGCTGGGTAAGTCGATACGCGAGGATGCGGCAATTGGCATCAAGCCGGTGAGCGCCTTTGGCAGCAAGCGGCTGATCAGGCAGGCCATCGAGTATGCCATCCGGCGCAACCGCCGCAGCGTGACCCTGGTACACAAGGGTAACATTATGAAGTTTACGGAAGGCGCGTTCAAGAATTGGGGCTATGAGCTGGCACAGGAAGCGTTCGCCGACAAGACGATCAGCGAGGATGAGGTGTGGTCCAAGCATGATGGCAAGACGCCGGAAGGCAAGATCGTGATCAAGGATCGCATCGCGGACAATATGTTGCAGCAGCTCCTGACGCGGACGGAGCAGTATGACGTGATTGCCACGCTAAACCTCAACGGCGACTACATTAGCGACGCGGCAGCGGCGCAGGTCGGCGGGCTGGGCATGGCGCCGGGCGGCAACATCGGCGACGGCGTGGCCCTGTTCGAAGCCACGCACGGCACGGCGCCCAAGTATGCGGGACAGGACAAGGTCAATCCCAGCAGCCTGATTCTAAGCGGCGTGATGATGCTGGAGCACATGGATTGGAACGAAGCCGCGGATCTGATCGTTCAGGCCATGACGCGCACGATCCAGAAGGGGATGGTTACTTACGACCTGCATCGCCAGATGGAAGGCGCCACCAAGTTGAGCACGTCGGCGTATGCCGAGGCGATTATTGGGAATATGTAGGGGGCGACGGCGGACGGCAGACCGCGAAACCACCAAGGAGACATCCGATTTCTCGGAGAAATCGGATGTCTTTGTCAATGACCCATGCTGAAGCAACCGGTCAGTGTGCTGACTATCGCCGGCTCGGATAGCGGTGGGGCGGCGGGGTTGCAGGCGGACCTGAAGACGTTTACTGCCCTGGGGGTCTACGGTATGAGCGCGGTGACTGTGGTCACGGCGCAGAACAGCGTGCAGGTGGCAGCGCTGGAGGCGATGCCGGCGGCGCTGGTAGGGGCACAAATCGAGACCGTGCTGCAAGACTATGGCGCGGCGGCGATCAAGACCGGTTTTTTGGGCCGGGCGGATCTGGCGGCGGCCGTGGCCGAGGCGCTGGCGCCGTACCGCGCCGAGCACAAGACGCCGCTGGTCGTGGATCCTGTGCTGGTGAACCATCGCGGGGAGCCGATGTTTGGCCCGGAGGTGACAGATGCGTACCGGCGGCGCTTGTTGCCGGAATGTATGGTGGTCACGCCAAACCGGCGTGAGGCGGCCCTTTTGTGCAGGCGAGAGGTCGAAACGTGGTCACAGGTGACTGAGGCGGCGCGGGAGCTGAAAGCGCTGGGGGCAGACGCCGTTTTGATCACGGGCGCCTGGCGCGGTGGTGACTATGGCGACGCTTTTTATGACGGGCGGGAGATGACGTTCCTCAAACTCGCGTACCTGGAAACAGAAAACACGCACGGCAGCGGCGATACATTGTCGGCGGCAATGGCTTCGCATCTAGCGCAAGGCGCGCCGCCGTTAGAGGCCGCGCGTCGGGCGCAGACGTTTACCGCCGCTTGCATTCGTGGCGCGGCGGAGTGGCGCCTGGGAGCGGGGCATGGGCCGGTGAATCATATGACGGGCCGACCTGACAGCGACTAGGCGGCCTGCGTCCCTTGCAGCGTGTCGCGCGACGCGTTGGGCGTGCGCGTGCTTCGGAACCAGCTGAACAAGGCCATCAGCGCAATCACCGCGGCAGCGACCAGCGCGCTGGTGGCGATGAGATTGATCTCAGGGTAGGCTGCCCGGATGCCGAATAGCGCCCAGACCAAAACGGCAGCATAAGCCAGATCGCTGCGCCGGAGGAGCAAGAGGCCGGCAATGACGACAGCAGCGAACATCATGATGGCAGACCAGGTGGGGCCGCTGATACCAAACCCGTTCCAACCGAGGTAGTTGGCAACACTGGAAATATTGGCGATGGTGGCGACCGTGATCCACCCCAGGTACAGGCTGAAAGGCACATGCACGAGCAGCTTTCGCTGCCAGCCCGGGGACGCGTCGCGGCGTCCGATGTCGAGGCGTACATAAATGGCGATGAGTGTTACCAGTAGGGTCAGCATGGCCAGGACTGAAACGGCGTAAAAGCCATAGTGCCAGGCAAACAGCCAGCCTATGTTGGCCAGACTGCTGACAATAAACAACGGGCCAATCTGCGACTGGAACCGGGCCTCACGTTGCGCAGGTAGCGCCTGATAGACGGTGAAACCGAGCAAGGCAAGGTAAATCAAGCCCCAGATGGAAAATGTGTAGCCGGCGGGGGTGAAATAGGAGGGTAAGGCGTCCGAGATTTCGCCGGCAGTACGCCCGTTGAGCGGCAGCGCGTTGGAAAGAATGTTGACGAGCACCGTGGCCAAATAGGCCACGACGTTCAGAATAGGGAGAAGGGGAGTACGTTGTACTCTTTGTGTTTGTGTGTCCATGAAGAAAAGAATAGCATAGTGCATATATTTTGTCAAGGTAATGTATAGTTTTGTGCGTGGTGAATTGTAACTCGTGGGTAAGGGCGACATCCGATTTCTCAGAGAAATCGGATGTGTAGCATACGTCGTGCGCGCGGAGGTCAAGAGAAGAGAGATACCTGAAACTTCTATGGCCCCATATTGCTCTCACGCGATTTTTTTGCTACCATACGTTCAAAACATTTTGAATGCAGGGTAAATGATGCACGAGAGTTTGCGCTCGGTAAATGATAGTACAGTGGCGGGGTTGGGGCGGTTCGCGCGCTTCTTTGGCTTTAGCGAAGTGATGGGCCGCCTGTACGGCACACTGTTGCTGAGCCCCGAGCCGCTTTCTTTGGACGATCTGGCGGAACGATTGCAGATCAGCAAGGGGTCGGTGAGCATGAATATGCGCGCTCTGGAGCGCTGGGGCATGGCGCAGGAAGTATGGATGCGGGGCGAGCGCAAGAAGTATTATGAGGCCGAGCCTGATCTGTGGCAGGTGATGCGCAACGTGCTCAGCGGACGCGAGCGGCGCGAGGTACAGCTGGCGCTGGAAGTGTTGGATGACAGCGTGGAGAAGCTGAAGTCGGCCGAAGGCGAGTTGTCGCCGGAGGAACGGGAGCTGGCGCACTTCTATCTGGAGCGCATGGACGATCTACAGGCCTTTTTCCACGTGGCACAGCTGGCGATGGAAACTGTGTTGGCGGAAGAAGATTCGCTGGATTTTGAAGAAATCACGAAGTTCAATATCGGTTAGCGGGCAGCGGGAGCCGCGAGAAAGACCGCCATGCTGGTAGCAGTTGGATCGACGAACCCCGCCAAATTGGAGGCGGTGCGGGAAGCCGTTGTACAGGTCTGGCCCCAGGCAGAGGTGCGTGGCGTGACGGTGGCCTCGGGCGTTTCGGAGATGCCGATGAGCGACAGGGAGTGCCTGACAGGCGCGCGTAACCGGGCGCAAGCGGCGCGTGTGGCGCTGGAGGCGGACGTAGGTGTGGGGCTGGAAGGGGGCGTGCAGCGTGACGGCGAGATGCTACTGCTGGTAGGTTGGTCGGCGGTGTGCGCGGCAGGCGGTCGTGAGGGTGTGGCGGGCACGGCGCGGCTGCCGTTGCCGGCGCTGATTGCCAGACGAGTGATAGCGGGCGAGGAGCTGGGTCCCGTGATGGACGATTTGCTGGGCGAGCACAAGAGCAATCACCGCGGCGGCGCGGTGGGCGCCCTGACGGCGGGGCTGGTCTTGCGCGCAGAGGCGTTTTCCATGGCGGTGTCGTACGCGTTGGCGCCGTTTGTGGCGGAGGAGTTTTATGGCGGGACTTTTGGCGCTTAGCTCATTTGTGCTACACTGTTGGCGCGTTTCAGTCTCATTTTGCCGATAACGCAAAGAAATCGAATGTCTGTTAATCGAAATTGAGACCTATTGCTCACATTGAGACATTCGATTTCTCACTTGACGTACAGAAATCGGGTGTCTGTTGGTTGGAACTGCGAACGTGTGCTGAGGCAGAGACATCCGATTTCTCACTATTAGCCAAGAGGGGCCACAATGACCCTGGAACTTG
>CAYSMQ010000310.1:0-6145 GCA_964432035.1 uncultured Ardenticatenaceae bacterium | reverse complement strand
GGGTCGAAGAGGCCGATGTCAATAACATTTCCGCCTTCTACCTGCCCGTGGTGCATGCGACGCGAGTAACGGTATCGCACGGTAAGCCGGCGCGCCGGTTCGGGCAGCTCAAAGGGCACGTACAAATAATCAGAGCGCGCTTTATCTTCGGGGGTTACATGACCGGTGAAGGATTGCTTAATCATGGCGTGTGCAAGTGGCAAGGTTGCAAGTGTGCAAGTGGCAAATCACATGTTTGCAAACTTCTCACCTGCAAACCTGCACACTCTTTACGGTTCGGCGCGCAACCGGGGATTGGACACTTCGTCGAAGCCGAGGTGGACGAGATAAAGGGCCAGGAAGAGCGCGATGAGGGTCACGACGGGCGTTATCCACCACCACCACAGATTTTGCAGAATGGCGCTGTAGTTCAAGGCCCAGTAGATCATCATCCCCAGCGTCATTTCCTGTTGAGGTCCCAAGCCCAATATCGAAAGGCCTGACTCGGCCAGCACTGCAGCGATGAAGGCGTTCGTGAAATTGGCTCCCAACCAGGGCAACATATGCGGCATCAGCTCGCGGAAGATGATTTCCAGGCCGGACATACCGGAAAGGCGGGCAACCTGCACAAAAGCGCGTTCCTTGAGGCTCAACACCTGCGCCCGCACCTGCCGCGCGGGCCAGGCCCAGGCAAAGAGGCCGATGATCACCGCCATGGCCTGAACGCTAACGCCTCTGAGCAGCGCGGCGATCAGGATCAGGAAAAGGAGTGAAGGCACGGCGAGAAAGACGTCGATTAAAACCCGCAGTGCTGCATCGACGGCGCGTCCGAAATAGCCGCTAACAAAGCCAATGATGGCGCCCATTACCGTGCCAAAGGTAGCGGCAATGATGCCTATCTGTAGCGAGTTGGGAATCGCTTCGCTCATCTGGATGGCTACGCTGCGTCCCAGCGAATCTGTGCCCAGGAGCCCGCCGGGGCCGGGGGGCTGGCGCGGCAAGAAAGTGCCGCTGGCCCGCTGTCCGCCTTCAATAAATAGCTCCCCGGCAAGAGCCAGGGAAACGAAAATCACCAAAATGGATAGGCCGATGGCGAATTTGCGATTCCTTAAAAGGACGCGTAGGTAACCCGGTTGTGTACTTTCCTGTTGGCTTTTTTCTTGAACGGCGCTTACTGTGCTGCTCATAGCTTAGGCGCTCCCTTCTGCGCCGTGGCGAATGCGAGGATCGATTAGCGGGTAGGCGACGTCTATCAGGAAATTAGCCAACGCGACCGAAACGACAATCACCAACACGCCGCCTTGAATGACAGGGAAGTCGAGACGCTTAATTGAATTGAAGAGCAACCAACCAATGCCCGGATAGGCGAAAATCACTTCGGTAATTAGAGCGCCGCCCACGATGTTGCCCAGCGAGATGGCCAGGCCCGTCATCTGCGGCAAAAGGGCGTTGCGAAAGGCATAGCCCCACAGAATGCGGTTCTCCTTCAAGCCCATGGCCTCTGCGTTCATGATGTAATCTTCGCCCTTCAGCGTTTTGATCAGGCTGCGCATGCTCAGAAACCACCAGCCAAGCGAGACGAGAATAATGCTCAGCGCCGGTAGCATGGCATGATGGAGGATGTCCAAAACGAACTCCAGCGACCACTCAGGCTGCAGGCCGGGCGTGTAAGCACCGGATAGGGGAAAGAGATCCAGGTTGAAGGCGAAGACGAAAACAAGGATCAGCGCCAGAATGTAGTATGGGGTCGTGTACAAGAGCAAGGCAACGGGCACAAGCGCTTGGAAAAAGCGTGATTTTCGACCCCGCCAGCCCACCACAGCGCCGATGATGGACCCGATTACCCAGCTGACCAGTGTTGTGATAGCCAGGAGTCCGACAGTCCAGGGCAGGGCCAGGCGTAGCAACGTTGTGACCCGCGACGGGAAACTTCCGATTGAGTAGCCTAGATTGCCGCGCAGCAACTCGCGCAAGAAACTCACATATTGGACCCACAACGTTTGGTCCAGTCCAAAAATCCGGCGATATTCTTCGACTAACTCCGTCCCCCCTCTGCTTCCGCCAACGGACGACATGTTGAGCAAAATGGCGCCCAGAGGATCTCCCGGCACCAGGCGCGGCACAAAGAAGACGATGGTGATGGAGATGAAGACGGTTATGAGCAGGAGGGCGAAGCGCTCTCCAAAGTATCGCGCGTAGGCCAGCATTTCTAGAACTCTACCACAGGGTTAACTTAGATTACCGAGAACCAGAGGGGGCGCTCCCCACGAGACCCCCTCTGTGTTCTCACTCAGATCACTATTGACCGCCGCCAACACCGCCGCCGGTTGCCGTGATGCCGCCGACCCATTCACCGGTTTCCGGAGACTCGTAGCCGTTAATCACCAGATTGAACGTTGCCCACCAGCTGACGGGCATATTCCAGGCGTTATCGGCCGTTGGCCAACCTTCCCAGTAGGTGGTGTTGAAAGGCACCAGCGCAGGCGCCTGCACCATGCTGAGCACCGGCAGGTCCTCGAAGTAGATGGCCATCGCGTCTTGATACAGCGCGATCATCTCTTCCTGATTCTCTTCCGGCGTCACTGCCATCTGGTCCACGATGGCGTCAAACTCCGGATTAGCGTAGCGGAAGGAGTTGCGCTCATACCAGGGAGCCGGTTCGCCCAGGGGCACATTGTACTGGCTGTGGAACAGATCCAGGTTGTCATAGATGTACCCGGGGCACATGGCCTGGAACTTGAGGTCCCAGTCGCCGACCAAAACGGCATTGTCATGGACGCCGCCGCTGAGCGGTTGTACATTGACCTCAATGCCGCCGGCTTCCAGCTGGTCGGCCACAACAGCGGAGACTCTCATCTCTTCGCTGTTGTCGGCGTTCACCAGATAAGTGACCGATACGCGTTCACCGCCGGTAGTCCAATAGCCCTCACCGTCTTGTTCCCAGCCGAGCGCAGAGAACCGCGCCTCTGCCTCTGCCGGATCATAAGCCAGGGTCGGGTATTCTTCCCGCAGGTCGGCGATGGCGTCGAAGAAGGGCTGTAGGCCGTCATAGTATGGCCAGATACCCCAGCTTGTTACCGTTGTGCCTTCATAGGCCAGGCTCACAACCTGATCGCGGTCGATCAGGTAAGAAAGCGCCCAGCGTGCTTCAGAGTCTCCCCAGGGCTCGTGTGCATTCTGCACCATCAACGACCGCGGACAGGGATCGAGCCAGGCATAGGGCGGCTCATCGGTCCAGGAGATCAGGTTCGGGTTACGATCGGCAACGGCTTCGTAATCGGCAAGTGAAAGGATGCCAATGTTTGGCGAGTCCAGCTCGTTGTTGGCCAGGGCCAGCGCGACGCTGGTCGAGGGACCCACATGCTGGAAGTTCACCTGGCGCGGTCCCGGGGTCACACCGAACACTTCGGTGCCCCACCAATCCTCATCGCGCTCGTAGCTCATGACATTCTGCGAGGCGTTTGCCAGTACGTACGGCCCCGTGCCAATCGGCGGGTTGCTGGCAAAGGTCAGCGGATCCTCTCCTTCCCACACATGCTGCGGCAGGATGGTGATGCCGCCCCAGATGCCGACGGCGGGGAACGCTTCGCGGTTCAGGTGTACGCGCGGGTTGGCCTCGGTCAGGTTAAAGGTCACCGTCAGGTCGTCGGCCGCTTCAACCGATTCGATGCGCGTGGCGACCTCTTCGGCCCAGGTCATACCCACGTTATTGAGTAGCAGGTCGTAGGTAAAGACGACGTCGTCGGCATTAAACGGCTCGCCGTCACTCCAGGTGACGCCGTCGCGGATGTTTACGGTAATGGCGGTGAAGTCGTCGTTGTACTCGTAACTTTCCGCCAGCCAGGGAACGAACTCGCCGGTTTGCAGGTTATAGTAGAAGAAGTATTCGTAGATCAGCTGGTGCAGTCCGGTGCTCGAGCGGCTGACGCCAGGAGCGTAGATGTTCAGATTACCGGGATCAGAGATGGGGCCGGGAATGGCGATGTTGAGCTGTTCGGCCCGACCTTCTGGCGCCTGCGCCTCTTCTTCCTGAGGCTCCGGCGTTACCTCCACGATTCTCGTGACTTCAACTTCTTCCTCTATAGTCTCAACAACGCTCTCGCCCTCGACAATGCGCGTCACCTCTCTCTCTACAACCTGGGTGACGACAACCTCCTCTGGGGCAGGCGGTTCTTGCTGGCAGGCAACGACGATCACGGCCATGAGAAGAAACAACAGACTCACTCGTAACAGACTTTTCGCATTCATTTTTCCTCTCCTCTAAAGAAGTGGACGATGGGTCATTGCACGGCACTCGATCAGATTGGCTATCCCGTGCGTAGTAACCAATACTGTCGCTCTACAGCCCATTTTCACCATGGCTAAGGGTCCATCTTTCCTTCACCTCCTTGCTCTTCTCCGGCGTCAGGCCTGGTCTTGTAATACTGCTTCAGGTGGACAGAATACGCTATCCATTTCCTCGTCAGTAATCGATCTATGGTCCTCATAAAGAAAACAGGCGGCGGCGCGGTACGTGTCCGTACAGTAGAGAGGGGGTCGTTTGTGCAGGCAGGGCTCAAAGGCGTGGGCGCAGCGCGTGGCGAACTTACACCCCTGATCCTCTCGCGCCTGTTTGGCCAGATCGGAGGGCTCCGGCTGTTCTGACCACGCCAACTGTGGATCGGGTCTGGGGATGGAACCGACCAGCAGACGCGTGTAAGGATGTTGTGGTTGCTTAACCACGAGCCGCACGTCTCCTGCTTCGGCAACGGATCCCCGATAGAGCACGATGATGTTGTGGCTAATCTGGTAAGCCGTCGTCAAATCATGCGTTATATAAATGATGGAAATGCCAAAGCGCTCGTTGAGCTGGCGCAAGTTGTCCAGCACCGTGGCGCGCAGGGAGGCGTCAATCATAGAGACCGGTTCGTCGGCGATGATCAGTTTCGGTTTCAGGAGGAGGGCGCGAGCCACCATCATGCGCTGTCGCTGCCCGCCGCTCAACTGGTGCGGAAAGCGCCCCAACGTTTCCCGTGGACGCAGGCCGACGGCCTCTAGTGATTCCTCCATCAGGCGGCGCCGCTCCCCATTGGAACTGGCAAGACCAAACTTATTGATAGGCACCTCAAGCACGTGATCGACGCGATAGAAGGGATTATAGACCTCGAAGGGATCCTGGAAGACGGCCTGCACCTCGCGCCGGAAGCTGAGCCATCCGTCCCGCTTGAGGCGCGCCAGATCCTTGCCACGGTAGAATACCTTGCCCGCGGTTGGCTTATCCAGACCCAACAGCAGGCGCGCCATCGTCGTCTTGCCGCTACCGCTTTCACCTACGACGGCGGTGATCGACGGCTCGTCGGCGTCAATGGCCATCGAAAAATCCTGCAGCGCCACGGTACGTTGCTTTCTGATCAAACCGCTTTCAAAAACTCTAGTGACGTTACTCGCTTCCAGAAGAGCGGTCATGACGACACCTCTTCCTTTTGCCGAGCCGTTATTTCTTGGAGCGACTGACCGTTATCCAGCAGGTGACAGGCGGCGCGATGTCCGGGCCACACGGCCTGCACGCCCGGTATCTCTTCGACGCATCGATCCATCTTGTACGGGCAGCGTGGGTGGAATGCGCAGCCCGGCGGCAGGTCCAACAGTGAAGGCGGCGCCCCCTGCGTGCGGTAGAAATCGCCTTTTTCCTGCAGTGTGGGTAGACAGGCCATCAGCAGCTGGCTGTACGGATGCTGGGGCCGGGCGAAAAGATCTTCAACAGCGCCCTCTTCGGCCAGCCTGCCGGCATAGATCACGCCCACGCGATCGGCGAACTGCGCCATCAAACCCATGTCGTGACCGATTAGGATCACCGCGGCGCCGATCTCTTCCTGCACTTTGCGCAGTGTCTGCATCACCTGCCTCTGCACCACGACGTCCAGGGCGCTGGTCGGCTCGTCGGCGATGATCAGCTTGGGGCGCAGGCTGATAGCAAGCGCGATGCACACGCGTTGCTTCATACCGCCGCTTAGCTCATGAGGGTACATGCGCGCCACTTCAGGGCGCAGGCCGACTCTATTCAACAAGTCGGCGACGTGCGCGTCTAAGGCCTCCGCTTTCCGGCCCATGTTGTGATTTCGCAGCGCGTCTGCGAACAGATCCCTGATGCGAATCACCGGATTAAGGGAGTTCATGGCGCCCTGCG
>CAYSMQ010000309.1:5329-6175 GCA_964432035.1 uncultured Ardenticatenaceae bacterium | reverse complement strand
GGTGGATCAGTTCCTGGATCAACGCCAGTGGCAGGCGGGCGAAGTGTAGCCCGCCGACCCCAATTCGTTGCCCGTCCTCAACATAGTCTGCCAGGTCTTCAAGTTCAACAAAAAGAGGGCTATTGGTCTGTTTCATATTTAGGATAGCGTCCATTTCCTCAGCCAACGGTTGATGACTCTCTCAATTCCTGGATCTCCTCGTCCGAATAGCCGCCAAGCTCGCGCAAGATCTCATCTGTGTGTTCGCCAAGGGTGGGCGCCGGGTGGCGGATCGCTCCAGGCGTTCCCTGAAACTTGACCGGGATGCCGGTCGTGCGAAACTCGCCTACAGTCGGATGCTCGTAGGAGATGATCATCTCATTCTCGGCGACCTGAGGGTCCTGCTCCACGTCCTCAAAGGTGTACACGGGGGCACACCACAGATCCTCTGCCAGGAGGATGTCCAGCCACTCATCAGTGCTCTTTTCCTTAAAAGCCTCGGCGAAGTCCCAGCGGATTTCGTCGCGGTTCTCCAGGACATTATTAGAGTCGTACTGCTCGTCGTCGTACTTCTCAACGCCCGTTAACTGTGCAAGTTGCCGCACGTTGTTCATCGCGATGGCGATGTAACCGTCGGTGGTTTCATAGAGGCCATAAGGCGCGCCCAGCCAGGGGTTGG
Organism: uncultured Ardenticatenaceae bacterium; assembly: GCA_964432035.1. Taxonomy (GTDB): domain Bacteria; phylum Chloroflexota; class Anaerolineae; order Promineifilales; family Promineifilaceae; genus JAAYYY01. The sequence goes on along the minus strand of CAYSMQ010000309.1, from coordinate 5,517 downwards.
GAATCCCGCTTGCGCTTCGCTCCGGCAACTTGCCATTGTGCAGGTACGTTGTCAATTCCTGAATGAAAAGCGCCAGTAGCGAGTTGAAGAGGTTGGTATCGATGCGTTGCCCGCATCCGGTTTGCTCGCGGCTGTAGAGGGCAGCGGTAATGGCGTAAACCATGTGCTGGCTGGTGACGAGGTCGGCA
>CAYSMQ010000309.1:4565-5319 GCA_964432035.1 uncultured Ardenticatenaceae bacterium | reverse complement strand
TACGTTCTGCCGTGGGCACCGGTGGGTCATCTTGACGCGCGTTGAGATACAGACTACCGGAAAGCGCCTGGATCAGGAGATCTTGACCGGGGCGGTGAAGGTAAGGCCCGCTGGTACCATAACCAGAACTGGCAAGATAGATCAGGCGCGGATTGATCTCAGCGAGCGTCTCGTAGCCCAGCCCCAGACGCTCCATGACGCCCGGGCGGAAGTTCTCAACCACAACGTCGGCGTCGGCGATGAGGCGTTTGGCCACCTCCAGACCACGTGGATTCTTGAGGTTCAGACTGATGCTGCGCTTGTTGCGGTTGAAGGCGAGAAACGAGACGCTCTCGCCCTCAGGGTAAAGGTTGCTGTACGAAAAATGGCGCATCCAATCCCCTTTCGGTGGTTCAATTTTGATTATCTCAGCCCCCATGTCACCCAGAATCTGTGTGGCAAAAGGACCCTGGGCTAGCTGGGTAAAGTCAATGACGACAACACCGCTTAGCGGTCCACTCATTCTGTTTCTCCTTCAAGTATATTTTTCACAAGTTCGCGTTCACCAGTACAACACTCGCCTAGAAGAGGCCCGATAACAAGCCACCGTCAACCCGGTAACAGGCGCCGGTGATAAAGGAAGCTTCGTCGCTGGCCAGGAAGAGTACAAGGTTGGCCACTTCCTCCGGCCGGCCGACCCGTCCGATGGGATGCAGGTCGCCCCACTCTTCGATGGCCTTGGCGGGTGCGTCAGGTGCAAAGGTGTCTGCGGCGT
>CAYSMQ010000309.1:0-4555 GCA_964432035.1 uncultured Ardenticatenaceae bacterium | reverse complement strand
GAATAGAACCGGGCGCTATGCAGTTGCAGCGAATATTCTCCCGGGCGTGATCCAGGGCAACAGTCGACGTAAAGCTTACAATTCCGCCTTTCGAGGCGGCATAAGCAGCGACGGTTTCCTGGGAGGCGAAGGCCTGTACCGAGGCCGTGTTGACAATGGCGCCGCCTCCGCGCTTACGCATCTCGGGAATCGCGTACTTACAGGTGAGGAACGACCCCCTGAGATTGATGCCCAGGATCCAGTCCCACTGTTCCTCGGGCATATCGACCACGGTTCCGTATTTGACGACGCCCGCATTGTTGTAAAGCACGTCGACGCCCCCAAAAGTGTCCACTGCCTGGTTGATCAGGTTGCTCACGCTCTCGGTCTGCGAGACGTCACAGTGCACGAAATGCGCTTTCCCGCCGTCATTTTTGATCATCTGCACCGTCTCTGCGCCGGCGTCATCGTTAATGTCGGCGATAACGACGCTACCGCCCTCGTGGGCGAAAGCCGCGGCTGCTGCACGCCCCAATCCTTTTCCAGATCCGGTAATAATTACAACTTTATCCTTGAAACGTTCTGACATCGGTATTCTCCTATAGACAACTGAGAGAAATGTGCTCGATTATAGCGACGGGTAATTGAGAGGAACGCCCGGCGTAGGCATCTGTGCACGCGTCAGGTGCCAGCGGGCCAGGCTGCCTATAACGAGGCTGCGGCGATTGGGGCCGGCAAATGTGACGTTGGTCGGGGCTGCAAGCACAGTACTCTGCCAATCCTCCCCAACTATTTCCAGCGCGCCGTCAGGCGCCAGACGATAAATCCGGCTCGGCGAGTAACAGGAGACAAACAGGTTCCCGTCTTCGTCAAAGGCCAGGCCGTCGGGCACCGTTCGCGGCAGTTCCGCGACCGGCTCCGGCGAGCCGACGGTGCCATCATCGCTCAGCGCCACCTTGGCCACGCCGGGTAGCAAGGAAAGCGCGACGTACAGCTCCGAGCCATCAGGGCTCAACGCCAGTCCGTTGGGAAACTCAAGCAACTCATCGCTCACGACTTCTGTCTCGCCCCCGGGCCGGACGCGAAATAGACAGCCGTTGTCCTCTTTCCAATCGCCGGAATCTGACACGTACAGATTGCCCTGCGGGTCAAACACCGGATAGTTGGGCGAGACCATGGGACGTTCTGGTGTCCCTTTGGAGTACGTAGACGCTTTTCCGGATTGTGTCACCCGCATTACGGCCTGGTTGCCAATGTCGCAGGCATACACGTTGGCGTCGGCGTCCAAACAGAGCCCGAGCATAAACCCGCCAGTGTTGGCTATCTCTTCGTAGTTCTCTTCCTGGAGATCGACGCGATAGATCTGCCCTGCCTCTCCACCGGCATAGACGTAGCCATCAGGACCCCAGGTCACCCCTTCCGGATGGTCCAGTCCATCGACAAAAGGCGTAAAATGATCAATGTCATACAATGTGTCAGCCATAGTTTACTCCTCCTGCACGGTGACAGTGCCGTCACGCTCGATGCGCTTTACACCCGTATTCGATTGATAGAAAAGTGCTTGAAACTCTACTTCTACTGATTCACCCGGTTGCAGCGCGCGCTGTGTCCCCGTTTTCTCCTGCACCGCCAGCAAACCCTGACCCGGCACGCTGCTAAAAGGCTCAATAGCCATCACGTAAGCGCCCTTATACCAGGGGAAGCCGGGTGAGGCGTTCATCTCCTGCCAGAACCAGGCGTAGGGAAAGATATCCGTGGGCCACACGAGGCCTACGCCAAAGCCCAGCTCCCTGTTCGTAATACCATACCATCCCTGAGAAAAGTCCTGAAAATAGGCCAGAATGTGCCGTTCCTCGTTCTCGCCTGGAACCTGCGCCATATCCACTTGCTGCCCGTCGTTCTCGAGGACGGTGGGCCATGGATACTCTTCATCGGGCCGTAAGGGATTGGCCGGGCCATCAAATTCATCGTCTGCCCACAAAGAGCGAGCGCCAATGTCAATACGGCAGGCATCGCTCAAGAAGGGAGCGCCGTACGCCGGGTGGTGCCCCCACATATAATCCAGGGCCTCGCCGCCTTCGTTACCGATCCGCTCCTGAATGAGCAGCACAGGACGATTAGGCTTCACGCGCATGGTGCGTTCCAGGCGAAAGGGGCTGCGGTGTAGTCGCGTCTGCAGCCGCAATTCGACACCGTCACCCTCCGTCACAATTTCATACTCCCAGGGGATGACCGACGCCTCGCCGTGAAAGTTGAGCTCCACGCTCTTGTAGGTGCAAGGCCCGCCACCGCTGGGGAAGATCTCCTGCCACCCGCCGGCGTATGCTTCCAGCCAGGCGGTGACGGAGTCGGTCGACGTGTACAAAGAGCGGCCCGGCTCGCGGATTCCCCATGGGCTCTTCCAAAGAACATCCATTTGCTGGGGTTTGTAGATAAGCTGGTAAATATCTGCGCCCTGATCGACCAGAACAACTGCCGCCAGCAGATCATTCTCCAGTCGCACGGCTCGCACCGAGCGGCCCAGAGTTACTTCGCTGGCGCTACATGTCGCCGTGGTCGAAGGTAAAGTTGTGCTCATAGTAACTTCTCCCAGTTAAATTGGTTGTTCGTATTTTTCGGCGACGCTCGTTCTTCCAGGAGTCATCGCCGTTCTATGGCGGTTATCGCGGCGTTCATCCAGCCCAGGGCATAGGCCATGCCGGCGTGCCATGAGGCGGCGCATTCCATCTGAGGCGTATGGTCGGGAATCAGAACCCCCTCAAACCGGTTGTCGTACAGGATGCGCAGCACGCGGAACATGTCCACATCGCCCTCGTCGATAAAGACCTCGTGATAGTTGGGGACTTTGCCGCGCACGTTGCGCAAGTGAATGTAGGCGATGTTGCCCTGTTTGCTGTAATGATCTACCGCCTCGTAGACGTCCATCTCACCATCGGCCATCTCGGCAATCGTTCCCACACAGAATTCAAGAGCGTTGGCCGGGCTGGGCGCAATGTCAAGCAACCGCTCGTACAGTTGGGGCTGGTGGATGAGACGCGCCGTGCTGCGCAAAGTGGACATGGGTGGGTCATCCGGATGAGCGGCCAGCCGCACGCCCGCTTCGTGGGCCACGGGTACCAGCTCCCCGAGAAAATCAGAGAGCCGCTGCCACATCTCCTCGTGACTGACGGAACCGATGTACCCGGGCGGCGCGTCGACGTCATAGGTCATGTTCCATACCTGACCCCTGGGAATCGGCTCTTCCTGAGGCACTTGGTCGGCAAAAAAGCCAACCGACTCTGCGTCACCTCGCGCAAACGGACCCTCAACGCGTCCCCAGACGCCCGCCAAGCTGAAGTAATAGCCCATGATGGGGATGCCGGCCTGGCCCATATTGCGGATAATGGCCTTGAGATTTTCAATCTGCTCTTGCTTGCGCGGCCCATCCAGCAACACGTCGTACCAATGGGAAGGGGCAAAGTTTTCGATTGCCACGAGCTCCAATCCCTCGGCATTCACCGCCGCCTGCAGCTCTTCAAGCTGCTCTAGTGTCCACGGCTGCTCGTGCTTTGTGGACAGGCCAAACCCATGCTCCTTCCCGCCCACTGTCGGCTGCGTCTCATCCTGGAAGTAGTTAACGAGATGCGCAACGATGTGCGTAGCGCCGGCCTGTCTGGCGAAGCGGTAGTTTTCCGGCGTTAGCATATGCCGGTAAAGACCTAAGCCGAGTTTCATCAATCCTCCTTTTCACTCAATTGCAGATTGTCATGCTCAGCCCGCATCGCCATGGGATGGGAGACGAACCGAGCACATGCTTACTCTTCCAGCCGCTTGCGCAATTCATGGAAATAGACGGCGATCATCAGTGCGACGCCCACTACGACAAGCTGCCAGGTAGTGTAAACGCCCATCAAGCGCAGGGCTTTGCTGATCATGCCCAAAATTAACACGCCGAGAGTAGCGCCAAGCAGTGTACCCTCGCCGCCAGCAAGGCTGACGCCACCAAGCACAACGGCGGTAATGATAATCAGCTCGAACCCCTGCCCTGCATTGAAGTAGCCGACACCGGTCTGTGCTGCTATGAGAAGGCCTGCAATGGCCGCCGTCAGGCCAGAGACTACAAAGAGGATAAATTTGATGCGCTCGACGTCAATACCTGAGACACGAGCAGCGCTTTCATTGCCACCAATGGCATAAATCTTGCGTCCGAATTCGGTATGGCGCAGGATAAAGAAAGTAACAGCAAGGAAGACGAAAGCGATGACCGCTGGCACAGGGATCGGCCCCAGGTTACCCTGATAGAGCTGCAGGAACGCAGGGAAGCCATTTTGGTCTACGACCGAGACCTGATCGGTATATACGTAGACAAACCCGCGGAGCGCAAAGAGCGAGCCAAGCGTGGCCATGAGGGAATTCATTGTGTGCACGGTCACCGCGTACCCATGAATAATACCCACGACAACGCCGCTTGCCAGCCCAGCGGCGATGCCAAGCCACATACTATCAGCAGCGTTGAAAACCGAAATGGTCACCACACCCGATACGGCCAGCATCGAGCCTATGGAAAGGTCAAACTCTCCGGCAAGCATTAGCGAGG
>CAYSMQ010000308.1:0-6185 GCA_964432035.1 uncultured Ardenticatenaceae bacterium | reverse complement strand
CCGATGCGGACGTTGCGATGGGTAGGAAGGCTGAAGACGTCTTAGAAGAGTTGCCGCGGCTCCTCAACCGCCATCAGAAATTGAACGAAGCAGGAGAGCTTGTTGCCGCCTATCTGTATGGTGAAGGCGACCCTGCGCGGTTGCTGGCGACGCTCGGACATTTGCTACTGCGCGAAGATCGCGACTTCCACACAATACAGACCGTGGAAGCAGCCTTCCGACAGTTCGGCCATTGGGGCCACACGGAAGCAGGCATCAACACGTTAATTGCTGCCGCCCGCTACCTGGCGGCGCACTCCCCGACCGTGCGCTCGCAAGGACAGACGTATGATATCGCCTACCGGCTGCACCGTGGCGACCGGATTTTCGAGGGCAACTAGAGCACACTAGGTGATCGAGATGATCAAGGTGCGCAACATACTGTGTTTATCCCGCGCTTATGTTAACCAGGGCGCTCCTCTCTACGAAGAGGGGCGCCTTTTGGCGCTGTGTTTTTGATAACTACGTTTGAATTGCCGGGCAATAATGCTATACTTTGCGCGAAATTGAGATCGTCCTCTAACCCATCTCTCGTCATCGTGTAGAGATGGGTTTTATCTTGACGCCTGGAGAAAACATGCACGTTGCCTTGCTTGCCAATCTACAGAAAAACGCGCCGACCTGGGAAGGAATGCCCACCGACCGCTGGGATGATTTGGACTCCGAAGCAACAATTGAAGCGATCACAAACGCTCTGGAATCTGGAGGACACACGGTGACCTTCTTAGAAGGGTCACTTTCGCTGATCGAAGAGCTGCCAAGGGTTCGGCCCGACATTTGCTTCAACATTTGCGAAGGGCATTTCGGCGATGCGCGGGAGGCGCACGTACCGGCAATTCTGGAGATGTTGCGCATTCCCTACACCGGCTCGCGCGTCATGACCCTGGCGCTGGCCCTGGACAAGCCGATGACCAAGCGGGTGCTTAGTTATCACAACCTACCCACGCCGGCGTTCCAGACCTTCGAGCGAGTAAACGAACCGCTAGATGCTGACATGAGCTTCCCCGTCTTCGTCAAGCCCAGCCGCGAAGGCACAGGTATGGGCGTCAGCCCGGACTCTATCGTCTACGATGAGGAGCAGTTGCGTCGCCAGCTGCGCGTGCAATTTGATCGCTATGATCAGCCAATTCTAGTAGAGCACTTCATTGAGGGGCGCGAAGTGACTGTGGGTGTTGTAGGTAACTTGACCACTCCAGTGGCGTGGCGCGTGCCGGGAGATGAGGACGCGCCGCGCGTTTCACGCGGTCTGACGTTTTTTCCGCCCATGGAAATTGATCTGGATCGCTACGAGACGGAAGCTGGGATCTATACTAGCCGCATCAAAACGGAGCTGGTCCACGACTTCCATTGGACCTGTCCGGCGAATCTGGACCCGATGATGGTCGAGGAGCTGAATTGGTTGACAGCCGCAACGTTTCGGGTGACCGGATGCCAGGACGTGGCGCGCGTCGATTTTCGGCTGGATCGAAACGACGACGACAAGGCCTACATTCTGGAAATCAATCCCTTGCCGGGACTCAATCCCGAGTACTCAGATCTATGCATCGAAGCCAGGGCCTACGGCTGGAGCTATGAGGAGCTTGTCAATCGCATTTTGGACGAAGCAATCGAGCGCGAAGGCCTAACTTCCTGACTCAGGCGGCGCCGCGTCTTGACTGCCGCGGCGCTTCCTTTGCCGGCGGTCCAAGTCTCGGCGCTCTGCTTCCAACTCTCGTTCAAGCGCTTCGCGCCGGGCCGAAATGCGCCGTCGCTCCCAACCGGTGAAGGCGATCGTAATCACCAGAAAGAGCACATAAAGGGGCAAAGCCCACTGCGACGGAAGCGCGCGCACGAGCAGAGCAAAGAGCAAGAGAAGGGCAATTAGGCCAACGATTAATCTCATAAAACAACGGTATCCTCATCACTTTCTGAGGGCAAGGGGCCAACATAGCGCGCGCGAGGCCGGATCATTTTGTCCTCCTGGTACTGTTCTAACGCATGCGCCAGCCAGCCAACGGTGCGACCCAGGGCGAAGATGGTTAATCCACCGTCTTGGTCGCGCCCAAGTAAGCGGGCTAGGGTCGCGAGGGCAAAATCAATCGTGGGCTGCTCACCAACTAGTTCCATTGCCTGTTGCTTGACGGCGCGCGCCAGCGCCAACGCCGGCGCGTCAGGCGCTGCTTCCTCCATCAACTCGAACAATATGCGGGCGCGCGGATCGCCGTTGGAATAAAGAATGTGACCGAAGCCTGGTACCGGATCGCCACGCCGCAGACGTTCGCCAAGTGCATCGCGGGCACGCGCTGGATGGCCAACTTCACCGAGCAGGGCTGCGACGCGCGCCGTATGTCCACCGTGTTTCGTGCCCTGTAGCGCAGCAAGTCCCGCCTGCACGACCTGGTAGGGCGTGGAACCCGCCGAGGCCACGCAGCGCGCGGTGAACGAGGAGACGTTCAGTTCATGGTCGGCGCACAGGATCAGCGCGGCGTTCAGTAGGCGCTCAGCTCCCTGCAATTCGAGCCGCCAACCGCGGACGAGCGTGTTGACAAGGTCTCGCCGTATGGGAACGCCGGCGGCAAGGGAAACCAGTAAGGCCACAATTCGCGTTCCCGCGGCAACGACAGCGCGTGGTTGCAGGTCGTAGGCGGCGAAATCGGCAGCGGAGGCCAGGGGAAGCGCGTGTTGAAAGCGTTCCAGAGCGGTCATTTTCGCCGTGTCGGATCTGTCTAGGTTGACGCGGGGCGCAAATGCCTGGAGTTCGATGCCAGACCAGTCACCGCGCCATAGAAATGATGCAACTTCCTCAATACTGCGCGTGACTGCAAGCGTCAGCGCGTCTTGCCCGCGATAGTAAAAACGCTCGCCGTCGATAAGCGTCAGGCCCGACGCGAGCACCGGCGCGCCAAAGTGTAACGCCTGTTCGGCTGCCAGGGATGGGTCGCGACGCTGCGCCTTGCGTTTTTGCAGACGCCGTACATCTTCCGCGTGATAGCGGTGACGCCGCGCTCCTTCGGCGATAGGTTCGGAACGGATCAATCCGCGGCTGACGTAAGCGTACAGTGTTGAGCGGCTGACGCCGAGAATAGAGGCAGCTTCTTTGGCGGTCATGAAACGTTTCTTTCTTTCGCTCATTGGCGTCTGCCTCGCAATGACTTTATATTGATTGTTTAATCAATATTGACAATATATAGGCTTTCTCTAGAATTAACAAATGAAGCCGAAAGTCATGGACGGAGAATCAATTGATGCAGGATACAACATTTCGTGAAGGTTTAGAAGGAATCGTTGCCGCCAGAACGAGATTAAGTCACGTCGACGGCCAAAAAGGCGAGTTGCTCATCGCCGGCTATCCGCTGCAGGAACTGGCGCCGAACGCAACATTCGAGGAAGCTGTCTATCTGCTGTGGCATAGCTCGTTGCCGGATGCGGACACGCTGGATGCGTTTCGCCACGAGCTCGCGGCACGGCGCGAGTTGCCAAAAGCGACGTTGGACCTGCTGCAAGACGCGGCAAAGCGTCGCGTCGCGCCGATGGATGCCCTGCGCATGGCAGCGGGCACGTTAGATCTGGAGGGAGCGAGCGAGTCGGAGACTCAGGCAGAGCAGGTGGTGGCCCGCTTACCCACGATTGTCGCCGCCTTTGCGCGCCTGCGCAGAAATGAGGACCCTGTGACGCCAGACCCGGCGCTGGGACACGCCGCCAACTATCTTTATATGTTGCACGGCGCGACGCCGAGCCGGGCGCAGGCGCGGGCGCTGGAAACTTACCTGAATACGGTCGTGGACCACGGGCTGAACGCCTCCACGTTTACGGCGCGCATCATCGTCTCTACGGGCTCTGACCTGGTTTCTGCCATCGTCGGCGCCGTGGGTGCGCTGAAAGGGCCACTACATGGCGGTGCGCCGGGTCCTGCGCTGGATATGGTATTTGAAATCGGGCGGCCGGAGAATGCGGAATCCTATTTAAGGGAAAAGCTAGAGCGCGGCGAGCGGCTGATGGGATTTGGCCATCGCGTCTATAAAGTGCGCGATCCGCGCGCCGAAGTGCTTTCGGCAGCCGCCGCAAGACTCTACGAGCGCCGCGAGCAGATTAAGGGCGACAAAACCCTCTATGAGCTGGCGCGTCACGTAGAAGAGAAAGCCGTGGCTTTGCTTGAGGAATTCAAGCCGGGACGCAACCTTCAAACTAACGTGGAGTACTACACGGCCCTATTGCTGCACGGGCTTGGCCTGAGCAGCGATCTCTTTTCACCCACATTCGCCATCGGTCGCGCGCCGGGTTGGATCGCGCACTGCCTGGAACAGCGCCGTCACGGGCGGTTGATCCGTCCCTCCTCAGCGTATGTGGGCGAGCGCGATCGGCGCTGGATGCCGGTGAACGGACGGGGCCAATAGCGTCGTCGATCCGTGCGCCGCGCAGTGGTGGACAGCCGTCATGGCCCACGTTATGATCGTGCGCCGTGACAGAGAAAGTGGCCCTCCTTTACCGCAGCGATGCCTTCCAGGAACTCACCGGTGGCATAAAACAGGAGTTGCCCATTGCCGCCGGCGTCATCCCTTTTGGCATGATCTTCGGCGTCATTGCCGTGGGCGCCGGTATTCCGCCGTGGCTGGCACAGGCCATGTCCTTCGTCGTCTTTGCCGGCTCAGCGCAGTTTATCGGCGCGCAATTGATCGCCATGTCTACGCCGGCAGCGATCGTGTTGCTGACGACCCTGGTCGTCAACGCGCGCCATGTACTCTATAGCGCCTCCGTTGCCCCTTATCTTAGAACGTTATCCCCAGCGTGGCGCACCTTACTGGCGTATTTGCTGACAGACGAAGCTTATGCCGTTACGATCTTGCACTTCCAGAGCGACCGCGGCGATCGCCAGAGCCAGCACTGGTTCATGCTCGGGGCGGGACTCACGCTATGGACGGCGTGGCAATTGAGCACGGCAGTTGGCGTCTTTCTGGGCGCGCAGATCCCTGCCGCCTGGGCTCTCGATTTTACGCTGGCGCTGACGTTCATTGGCCTCGTCGTGCCCGCATTGCGCCACCGGGCGGACGTCGCGGCGGCGGTGATTGCCGGCCTTGTGGCGCTGCTGGCGGATGGGCTCCCCTACCATCTCAATTTACTTATCGCGGCGCTCGCCGGAATGGGCGCGGGCATGTATCTGGACAAAGACGGCTTATCCAAGGCGCATGCTGGACCGAGCAAACGGGACGGCGGCGCTTCACAGCGGAAATGAGCGGCATGACTCTGGCTTACGTTGTCGTGGGCATGGGCCTGATCACATTTGCCTTGCGCCTATCACTGATTCTAGGGGTTAATCGTATAAGGCTGCCTGCCCCACTACGGCTGAGTTTGAAGTACGCAGCACCTGCCGTGCTCTCGGCGATCATATTTACAGAACTGGCAACGCCCGGCGGCGAACTCAATCTGTCGTTTACAAACTGGCGACTGATAGCGGGAATCGCCGGTGGCCTCATCGCCTGGCGCACAAGGAATGTGCTGCTCACGATTGCGGGCGGTATGATAGTGTTATGGCTGTTGCAGTGGATCGGCGGGACCGTAGGAGGTTAAGAGATGCAGGCGTTTGAGTTGACGGACCTGATGAAGCGCCATGTGATGCAAGAGGAGCTCTACCTGGAGTTCTTACGCGTCCCCGATTTGAGCATGGGTCTCTATGTGCTCCTCGCAGGCAGCGTGGATCCTCAGGAGCCGCACGACGAAGATGAAGTTTATTACGTGGCGTCGGGCAAGGCCACCATCGAAGTCGACGGCGAAGATCGGCCCGTCACCATCGGCTCGATCGTTTACGTAGCGGCGGGTGTGCCGCACCGCTTCCACACCATTGAAGAAGACCTCGTGATCCTGGTCTTCTTTGCACCGGCAGAAAGCCAATGAGAAAAGACCATGACCAACGGTAAACAGAAAGACGAGCGGAGCCGGGTGCGGCGCAGCGACCGCGCAGTGCAGGACGAGGCGTGGATCGCCGACCTGTTGCGGCGCGCGCCCCTCGCTTCCATTGCCACCAGCGTCGAGGGGCAGCCGTTTATCAACAGTAATCTTTTCATCTATGACGCCGATACTCACGCCATCTTTTTTCACACGGCGCGAAAGGGGCGCACGCGGACGAACGTGGCCGACGGCGCCAACGTGTGCTTTACGGTTGCCGAAATGGG
>CAYSMQ010000307.1:6104-6197 GCA_964432035.1 uncultured Ardenticatenaceae bacterium | reverse complement strand
GCGCCGGCGGCGGACGGGTCACGGTCTGGGTGCAAATTCACGAGCGCTCCGTGCAAAAAGTGCAGGGCGAAACCGCCTTGAGGTTGGGCATAG
>CAYSMQ010000307.1:2529-6094 GCA_964432035.1 uncultured Ardenticatenaceae bacterium | reverse complement strand
GCGCGGGGGCGCCCCAGTGTGCTGTCTCCAGCTGCAGACGGGTGCCGGCGGCCTTGTCGGTCTGCGTTGCAACGCTCAGCTGGCGAAGTTCTGGCAATAACTCGAACGTACGTGGCCTGACATTGACAAAACCTGGCGTGGGATGGGCGACGATGGCGCCATCGGATTGTGACAGAATGACGACGTCACTGGCCAAATGCTTCCATCCCGCCAGGAGCAGGGCCAGACCCGTGGTTGTTTTTCCGCTGTGCGTAGGTCCCACAAACAGAACAGCTCCCTTAGCGGTTGACACAGCCGCAGCATGGACCAAATAGCAGCCTCTGCGCCGCAAATGTGCAGCCAGCGAGACGAACGTCACGTCCTCGAGCCGATCGTAGTCAAAGATTCTTGTGGTCACAACGCCGGCGGCGGATGGGTCACGGTCTGGGTGCAAATTTACGAGCGCTCCGTGCAAAAAGTGCAGGGCGAAACCGCCTTGAGGTTGGGCATAGACGTCAAGGATGCCCTGGGCATCGCTATAGAGCCGGTCGGCGGGGTCGGGAAGGGTGAGCGCGTCTACCAGTTGTAGTGAAAGGGAAAGGGGCCGATCCTGGGCGCCACCTGCCCGGGCCGGTTCTGGCCCCTTGAATAACCGTTTCCAGTAGGCGCGGATCTGCGGGCTGTCGCTGAGTAGGTTTACTGAAACGTGGCCCAGCTGGCACAACATAGACTCGCTCAACGCCGGTGGCGATTGTTATTCGGCTTCGGCGGCTATCTGCTCAATCGCCTGCTCAAACACCGAGTACGGTTGTGCACCAGACAGGAAGTGCCCATTGATGAAGAAGCCAGGTGTTCCACGCACGCCCAACTGTACACCTTCGTCCAAGTCGGCCATGACGCCGTCACGATGCTCGCGGCTTTCCAGGCAGGCGGCAAACGTCTCGGTATCCAGGCCTAAGTCTGACGCATAGGTGTTAAAGATGGAGGCTGCGTCGCCGCGATTGTTCCACTCGGACTGGCGATTAAAGAGCATGTCGTGCATTTCAAGATACGCGCCCTGATCGCGCGCACAACGCGCAGCCTCGGCGGCGAGCACGGCTTGCGGGTGGATACTGGTCAACGGAAAGTCCTTAAAAACATACAGGACTTCACCGGTTTCTACGTAGTTTTCGAGGATTTGCGGGTAGGTCTGCTGGAAGTGCCTGGAGCAATAGGGACACTGAAAGTCGGTGTACTCTACAATGACAACTGGGGCGTCGGGATCCCCAATTCGCGGCGCGTCGCCGAGCGATATGTCCACGGGCTCGTTTGACTCTGGTTGTGGTTCAGGTTCCTCTTCCTGTTGTTGGACGTATGCCTCACCCAGTCGGTCCTCTTGGGCCAGGCCAATGGCGAAGTCGAACACCTCCGCCGGCTGGGCGCCCGGGACGGGATAGCCATTGATGAAGAAGGTGGGTGTGGCGCTAACGCCGAGCTCGCGGCCTTCGGAGAAGTTGGCCTGGATGGCGCCGTCATAAAGGCCGCTATCGAGGCATTGCTCGAAGGCAGAGGAGTCAAGGCCGAGATCGGCGGCAATGGAACCGTATATCTCCTGGCTCTGCGCTCCGGCGTTGGCCCACTCCTGTTGGCGCGCGAACAGCTCGTCGTGCATCTCCCAGTAAGCATCCTGATCGCCTGCGCAACGGGCGGCAGCTGCTGCGCCTCGAGCCAAGGGATGAATGTTATCCAGCGGGAAGTCCTTGACGACGTAAAAGACATCACCCGAATCTATGTACTCCTCAATTAGCCCGGGCAATGTCTGCGTGGCGTGGCGCGCGCAGTAGGGACACTGGTAATCGGTGAACTCGATGATGGTGACCGGAGCATCGGGATCGCCCATCGTGGCGGCAACGTCGTCGCGGAATGAAACGGGCGTGGGCTCAACGCCAGGCGCGCGCGTGGGGGCCGGCTGTTCAGCGCCTGCCACCTGCCCACCGCTCATGACGGCGTCGATGGCCTGATTGAACGCTTCCAGCGGTTGCGCGCCGGTCATCATTTGACCGTTGATGAAGAAGCTCGGGGTGCTATTGACGCCGCGTTGGGCTCCCGAGTCTACGCTTGCCTCAACATGGTCGACGTAGCGACCGCCTTCAAGGCAACCGCGAAATGCTTCGGCGTCAATGTCAATCTCGTTGGCGAAACCGGTAAACAACTCTGTAGTATTCTGCTGGTTAGCCCAGCTATCAAGCCGTGCAAAGAGTATGTCGTGCATGGCCCAGTAAGCAGCGGCTCCTTCCTCTCCCGCGCAGTAAGCGGCCTGGTGTGCCGCGGGCGCCTGAGGATGACTTGGCAGCGGAAAATCGTAGAAGACGAGTACGACGTCGCCGCTGTCAATCTGATTCTGTTCGAGCGAAGGCAACGTCTGAGCCGCGAAGCGCCCGCAGAATGGGCACTGGTAGTCGGAATAGGTTTCCATGACGACGGGCGCCTGCGGATCGCCGCGGAAAGCAAAACCGTCGGTGGTGAAGCCGACGGTCAGCCCGTTGGCATCCGTCTCTTCTGAGCCGGGATCGACCTCTAATCCAGGTTGTGTCGATGTTGTTTCTTGCGCTTCCTCAACAACGGGTGCAACAGCTTCCTCGTCGACGAGCTCCTCAGAACCGGAAGAGGCCGGCGCGTCGCTTTCTGACACGTCGGTCCAGCCATCGTCTGTGTTCTGGTTGCCGGCCGGTCCACACGCGGAAACGAGCAGCAGCACTGCGCTTGAAAGCAACAGAAGTAAAAGGATTACCCGTTGTCGACTGTGGAGAATCTGTGGCATTTACAACTCCTAAATGAGACCGTTGAACGAGATTGGACTCGCAATTGGCTCCAAGCTTATCTATCTCAGCGCATTATGGCACAAATGGGGTAACTGATGCAAACAGGGCGCCTTGTAACGACTAACATCGTTCGTCGTAGACTCCCGTTTGTGTTAGACTTATCTGATCGTTATCTACATATGGCGAATTTCGAACGATACCTGACCATGGGCGTTGTTCTTTCCAGCGGTCAACGGATCCTTACAGCGGTGGGAGTCTTCTGCACCCTGTTGCTGTTCTTGCCTCTTCCACTCATCGCTGTCGGACAGGTCCAAGCTCAGGCACAGAATGGAATATCTGAACCGGAGAGCGGCGATGCCATTAGCGGTGTCGTCACGATACGCGGTACCGCGACACATGAGTCCTTTTTGCGCTACGAAGTCGCCTTTAGTCGTGGCGCGGACTGGATCGTGTTTGCCGAAGGCGATCAGCCTGTTGTTGACGGCGCACTTGCTATCTGGGACACGACTGTAGGCCAGCCCGGAAATGTCGTCTTTCCCGATGGCGTATATAACTTGCGGCTGCGCGTCGTGCGCCAGGATTACAATTACGACGAGTACTTTGTGCAAAATCTGATGTTAAGCAACGCGACAACGCCAACACCGACGGCAACGGCGACGACCGAGGGAGAGGCAACGCCGCCCGTAAGTACGCCTGCAGCGGAGGCGACAGGCTCGAGTGGACTGACGATCATACGTCCCACGGGCCTGCCAACGCTGACACCGTTTCCCACGCCGTCAGTTCCA
>CAYSMQ010000307.1:0-2429 GCA_964432035.1 uncultured Ardenticatenaceae bacterium | reverse complement strand
ATGGAATGGAATCGTCGGGAGTAGCGTAACGGTGAACGGAGTTAAGCGGATCATCTCAGGCCTGTTTGGCCGGCTGCGAGATGAGCGGACAGGAGAGCGAGTCAGCGAAGATATGGTGGATTCGGAAGGCACAGTGTTGTTGGTTGGTTTGGGAAATCCGGGAAAGAAACATCGCCAAAACCGGCACAATGTTGGTTTCATGGCCATTGAGCGGTTTGCTTCAAGGCATGCGATGACGTTGAGCAGCGTTCAAAATAAAGCGGTGGTCGGCGATGGGCGTGTGGCGGGACGTCGGGTGATTTTAGCCAAGCCACAAACTTATATGAATCGAAGCGGCGATGCCGTTGGGCCGCTGGCGCGCTACTATCGCATCGCGCCTGAGAGCGTACTCGTTATTTATGACGACATCGACCTGGCGCCGGGAACCATACGCCTGCGCGAGAAAGGCGGATCCGGCGGACACAACGGGATGAAATCCATTATCCAGCATCTCGGACAAGATTTCCCACGTTTGCGGCTGGGAATCGGGCGTCCGCAAGGAAAAATGCCTCCGGCAGCCTACGTTCTGCAAGACTTTGGTTCGGACGAGGAACTCTTATTGGATGCCATGCTTGATAAGGCAGTCGACGTCGTCGAAACGTTTTTAGAAGAGGGAGTTGACGTGGCAATGAGCCGGCACAATGGGCCCGTACAGGAAGATAGGGATCGGGCATGAACATTAGCGGTCTCTTAAAGTTACTGGAGTCGGTGCCAGAACTGCGGAACCTCGTCGAATGCTTACAACAGGACGAAGAGATTGACGCCTTAGGCCTGCTGAAGGCCAGTCGCCACGCCGTGCTCGCCAAGCTGACTACGAGATTAGAACGGCCGGTTGTACTGCTGACCGGGCGTGTGGACGCTGTGCCGGTTTGGCAACAGGCGATGGAAGCCTGGTTGCCGGACAGTTGTCTGCACATGCGCTTCCCCGAACCCACGCCGTTGCCGTACGATCGCGGTCCGTGGAGCGAGACCAGTCGTCTGGGTCGCCTACGCGTGCTGACCCGTCTGATGGCAGGTCAGCACCCCATGTTGCCGCAGTCCACGGAACCATTACTCATAATCACCTCGGCTCGCGCCCTCTTGCAAAAGACGCTCCCACGACAGCGTTTTCTATCGTCTATGAAAGTGCTGCGCAGCGGCGGCCTTCTTGACCTGGAGGAAACGCTGGAATCCTGGCAGGAGATTGGTTATGAGCGTTCGAGCGTTGTGGAAGTGCCGGGCCAGGTGAGCCAGCGCGGTGGAATCATCGACCTTTTCCCAGCTGCGTCACCGTATCCGGTGCGCATAGAGTTGTTTGGCGATGAAATCGACACGATGCGTTATTTCGATCCCTCCACGCAGCGCTCGGGCGATGTGGGGAGTGAGTTGTTAGAGCGTGTGTTAGTGCCACCCGCGCGGGAAGCGCTGCCGGGGCGCGTTGCCGGGTTGGGAAGCTATCTGGACGCGGTCGCGCCGGAAAAGGCGGACGAGCTGCCCTCATGGCATGACGATATTGAAAGTATGATGGCGGGGGAGTTGAGCCCTAATATCGAGTTTTACCTGCCGATGATCTATTCGAAGCCGGCAACTCTGCTTAATTATCTGCCAGAGGACGCTTTGGTTGTCGTCGACGATTGGACCGAGTTGGAGAAAGGTGTCGCCGAATTGCAGGCGCATGCCGAGCAGATCGCCGAGGATCAGCCAAGTCTACCGCCCGACTATCCTAACCCGCTCTTTGATTGGCGCGCGCTTGAAGAAGAATTGGACCTGCATCGCACGTTGGTTCTCGGCGATGGTCCTGAGACAGAAGACGGACACCGATCGTGGTCTGAATTGGCCGACGTATTCCGAAGTGGGCCGCGCTTTGGTGGACAGGTGCGACCTTTTTTGACCCACTTGAAGATGGCGAGACAAGACGGCGAGCGTACGGTCGTGGTGAGCAGCCAGGCACAGCGGCTCGCCGATATGTGGCGTGATGAAATGCGCAATGAATCGTCGGCGTTGTTCGACGAAGCGGGCCCATGGTCCATCGTGGAAACGATTGATGGGACGCCGCCAACGGATCGCATCACGTTTGTGCGCGGCGGTCTGCTGGAAGGGTTCGTCCTAGAGGACCCGGATGAGAACCAGGTCATTTTGAACCTGCTTACGGATGCTGAGGTGTTTGGTTGGAAGCGACCGGCGCCACGCCGCCGCCGGCGTCCGCGCGCGTCGGCGCCAGAGACGGCCTTCGCCGATCTGAATCCGGGGGACTTCATCGTTCATCTTGATTACGGTATCGGCCGTTTTCAGGGCTTGGTCGTGCGCGCGCTGGGTGGAATGGAACGGGAGTACCTTCAGGTGCGTTACGCCAACGGGGATACGGTCTATGTGCCCGTGCACCACGCCGACCGCATCAGCAAGTGGATTGG
>CAYSMQ010000306.1:0-6217 GCA_964432035.1 uncultured Ardenticatenaceae bacterium | reverse complement strand
GACCTCAGCAACCTGCGTTACCATCACATCATCATCATGACTGACGCCGACGTAGACGGCAGCCACATCCGCACCCTGCTGCTCACCTTCTTCTTCCGCTACATGACGCCGCTCATCGAGAACGGCCATCTCTACATCGCGCAGCCGCCCCTCTATCGCATCAAGGCCGGAAAAGAGCTGACATACACCTACACCGAGGACGAAACGCGCAAGGTGCTGCGTGAGCTGGATGGCAAGAAGACCGATCTACAACGTTACAAGGGCCTCGGCGAAATGAATCCCGACCAACTTTGGGACACTACCATGGATCCTGAACAGCGAAATCTGCTACAGGTCGCCATTGAGGACGCCATGCTCGCCGACCGGACCTTCGATATGCTTATGGGTGCACAAGTCTCCCCGCGCCGCCGGTTCATCACCACCCACGCCAGCGAGGTGCGTAATTTAGACGTTTAGCATTTTGAGTGGCGCCGCCTGCGGTTTTGCATTGGAACCAATTATTCGTTAAGCACCTGGTGCAGCAACTGCACCGCAATCGACCCTTCACCTACGGCTGAAGCGACTCGCTTAACCGAGCGGTGCCGCACGTCGCCCGCGGCGAAAACGCGTGGCATACTGGTCTCAAGCAGTAAAGGGGGCCGTGGCAACGCCCACTGTTGGGGCAGCTGACCATTCTTCACCAGATCCTGGCCCGTAACGACGTAGCCAGGTCTGGTACGCTGAATTTCTGGCGGTAGCCAATCTGTGCTAGGAACGGCGCCAATGAGGACGAAGAGTCCGGCGGCGTCAAGCGTTTCCACCTCGCTCGTGGTCGAGTTCTGTAGCACGACCTCCTCTAGCCGGTAAGCACCGGCGCCGTCCACAACCGTCGTATTGACGCGCACGTCAACATTGTCGCTCGCTTCGATTTCCTTGATTAAATAATCTGACATGCTGGTGGAAAGGGCTCGTCCCCGAACCACCATAGTAACCTGTCGGGCGAACCGCGACAGGTGTACGGCTGCCTGGCCGGCCGAATTGCCGCCGCCCACGACGATGACTTGCTGGCCCTTCATGGCCAACGCTTCCGTATCGGCAGCGCCGTAATAGACGCCGGCGCCTATCAGTTCGTCAAGCGCAGGAATGTCCAGGCGCCGGTACGTAATTCCGGTTGCCAGAATTACGGCATGAGTCTGAATCTGTGACCCATCGCTTAACGTTACAGTGCGTAGGTCACCTTCCGCGTGCAACCCTATAGCGCGTTGCGCAAACACGAACTCTGCGCCGAACATCCACGCCTGCTGGTAGGCGCTACCGGCAAGCTGGTTGCCGCTAATTCCTAGCGGAAAGCCCAAATAATTGCGTATGCGTGAACTCATACCCGCCTGTCCGCCAAGGGCGGTGGCTTCGATGATCACCGTGCGTAGTCCCTCCGACGCGCTATAGACGGCCGCCGAAAGTCCCGCCGGTCCGGCGCCAACGATAACCACGTCAACCGGTTCATCCGGACTCGCTCGCTCGCGCCCATACGTTGTACTTACATTTAGGGCCTGCGCCAGATCAGCATTCGTCGGATCAACCAGCACTTCACCGCTGGCCATAACGACTATTGGTAATACCTCGTCGCCGACCGCTGATTGTTCTAGTAGCGCCTGGCCCGCCTCGCTGTCGGCCGGGTAAAAGGTATACGTAATGCCATTGCGTTCCAGTAAATCACGCAACTCGTGGCAGCGCGGTGACCACTCTTCACCTACAATTTGGGCCACGATGTAACGGGGACCATGTTCGCTGGCCCAGCTGTGTAGAAAGCCTGTTATAAGACTATGAAAATGCTCGTCACCCGACGCGAGGGGTTTTGGTCCGTAGGCGTCAACGATGCCCAACGCCAGACCGCGTTGCAGACCTTCGGTCACCGAGCGGTCTCCCCATTCCATCAGGATACCGCGTCCGGCGTGCGCGTGTAGTCGGCGCGCCATCTGCAAGAACTGGACGCCCTGTATGTCTGGCAGCCAGTAAGCAGCCAGTATTGCTGCAACTTGCTCCTGCTCTCTCGCCAATTGTTCAAGGGTCGATAGCGCCTCCTGAGAAGAGGCGAACAGACGCACATCATAATCGGCGCCGTAGCGTTTTGCTAACTCTTGACCGATTATCTGTCTGGCCCCGTCGTCCCCATCAACGGCAAGGATTGTCGCACGGCTCACTCTACCAGGCTCCCGGGCAACATCACTTCATCCGCATAGCACCAGATCCAGTCTTCTCCTTCTTCACCCGACTGGATGAGCGGGTGTCCTGTTTCCTGGAAGTGCTTCGTGGCATGCTTGTTCTTAGAGGCATCGCAACAGCCCACATGCCCGCAGATCAGGCACACCCGCAGATGAAACCACGTGTCGCCGCTTTCCATGCACTCCTCACAACCCTCAATTGAAGGCTGTACAGGTTGTATTTGTGTTACGTGCTCGCACTGCTTTTCTCGACGCAAAAACCACGGCCTCAATCGTTTCAGCTTTTCAACAAGCCGCACGCCACTTCTCCAACTTTATTCGTGCTTGTCATAGCAACGGGGGAAGTATATATCAAATCGGGGAAAACAAAAAAGGGCCGTCCAGGAGGGTAGACGGCCCCTTTTTTTCTGAAGTCCCATCAAATCGACGGTGATTGCTCAGCCACCGATTTGATCGGTGTTCGGACAATGTCGCGCAAGGAAAGGGGGTGTTGACATCACCCTTCGTCCGACGGCGGTTCCAGTCGCGTTTCTCTCGTGCCAGTTAGGGGAGGGAAAACTTTCCTTGCGTCCGCCATTCGAACGCACCCGAAGTATACGATAATATCGTTGACTCATCAACGATTTTTAACCCGCGGCTAACCTTTGGGTGCCGGGCTCCTTGCCAACAGAATTAGAGAAAGGTCGGGGTTTGTGCCACCTGCAATGCAAAGAGCCGTCTGCCCCACACAGACGGCTCTTTATGCGAGCAATGAAGAACAGGAGGATGGAGGAAAAAGTATTTGCTCGCTACTGCAGTTGGACACTCTCTATATTAAAGAGTTGCCAAGTAAGACTCAATGGGACAATTGTCCTGTTCTTCGTTGTAAGCCTCACTTCCACTCACAAAAGGACGCCCGGCGGAACCTAGTCATGTCCGCCGGGCGCAAGAGGAAAGAGGTCGATCAGCGGGTACAAACCGCCGTGATCGCAAATTAGAACTCTTCTCGCCGGTGCACGGATACGCGTCGTGCTTCGGTGGGACTTAACAGTAGCCAGAATAATCTCACGGCTGCCCACGTCAATATGGCGTACACCACCATCGCCACCAGAGAGCTGATCTCCAGTACCATGCCGTTCGCCGCTGGCGTTGCCGTCATCCCCGCAAAGGGCCACAGAAACACATCCGACAACCCATAAACGAAACTAACGAACGGCGTGTTGGGATTTGCCGCAATCAGCTTCAACAGAAAGCGGAGTCCGATCAATGCTTCAAGCAAACCACCCAGAAACCAGATCGCTGCGGAGACTTTTTCCATTCCGGCGCGCCGTTCCGCTCCGTAATCGTGTACCACGTGCTCGCGACGTTCGCTGTCGTAGTCACGCACAACCCGTACCTCTTCTCGACGTCCGCCGTCGAGCATTTCGTCTTCGGCAACGTACTCTTCATACTCGCCCTGATTCTCTAACCTTAAATTGTCGCTCATCAGAGTCACCTCCGTAACTAGCTCCCGCGCCAAATTACAGATTATGGGCCTTCTGACGTTTCTTCAAGCATCATAGCCCTCTTGCCGCGCCGTTCAATGGGGTATTACCCACAGGGAGCCGTTGCTTATACCCTACCCTTTGCAGTAAGCTTGGCGGCAGTAAGGGAAAACAGAGCCAATTGTGAAAACCGTTTCAAACAGTGCGCCCGCCGGTTTTGGGCTTTTCGTCATTCTGAGCCTCTCAACGCCCTCCTGGCGCTACGGCGCCTTTAGCTGGCTACCGCTCTGGCGATTCGACCTTCTTGCCGGAGCACCGATGCACGTGGGCATCTTTAATTTTCTGCCCTTCCTGCTGCTGGGTCTATGGGCATGGCTGCAGAAGCGCGCCGACTCTTGGCAGTGGGGTCCTCGAGTAATCACGGGTCCCTTACTGCTCTTTAGCCTTTGGGCCGGGCTTCGGGTACTCGATGCCACGCCCCGCCACATCTTCATCTACATGGGCGATCTTATCCTCGTTTGGATCGTCTATCTTTTTCTGGTCAACCGGTCGCCGCGCCTACGTCCCATTTTGGCCGTCGTCATCGTCATTCAGGGCCTGGTCGCCTGCCTGCAATTTGTGTTGCAGCGTGATCTGGGACTGGCGTTTCTCGGCGAGCTGCCACTCAATCCTGCGTTCTCCGGCATTACGGTGCTACAGGCGCGAGGTGAACCGTGGCTGCGCGCCTACGGATTGACGGCGCACCCCAACCTGCTCGGCGCCCTCCTCGCACTCTCCCTGTTACTCGTCCTGGCCCGTAGCCGCGAGGGATGGCCTGGACGCCCCGTTCTTTGGCTCCCCGTCATGCTCCTTGGTTTCGGCGGGCTGTTCTTCAGCTTTTCGCGCACCGCCTGGCTGGGTGCAGCCGCCAGTCTTGCTGTTTGGGCATTCCTCGGGCGGCGTGCGGGCGCTCAATCCACGCGGGTAAGCTACTTGTGGCTGCTCGTTCCTGCACTACTGTTGGTATTGGCCGTGATATTCTATGGCGATTTGATCATTAGCCGCTTTGCGCGGTTACAAGAACCCATTGAAGCGCAATCGATCAGCCAACGCCTGAATGACGCCCGGTTGGCGCTGCAGCTGACCGCCGAGCACCCGTGGCTCGGCGTTGGTCTCGGCCGCAACGTACACGCCGCCATGCGCCTATCCCTGGAAGCGGATCGGGTGCACAACGTTTTTCTGCTGGCGGCAGCGGAATTGGGCATTCCCGGTCTCATACTCGTATCCTGGCTACTATTAGGCCCTTTGTGGGCCTATTCTGGCCTGTACCGGCGCGGACAGGTTTCGCGCTGTGCTGCGGGCGTGGCGCCCTGGCTGCTCTTAGTCGTCGTCAATCAATTTGACGTCACGTTGTGGCTTACGGGAAACTGGCAAACTGCCATCCTTTTTGCCCTCGCTGCCGGTAATTCTGCTCAGCACTTGTATCCGGCGACTCAGCCGTCTCAATCGCCGGCACCAATGGCAGAGGCCCATAGCGCATGATGGCGGCGAGCGCCGGCGCAATTTCGGGCGGCAGGCGACGAATATCCAACGTATTCCCTTCCAGCGCACCTTGCAGTGGAAACGATAAGATCACCACGTTGTCCAGAACCAGCGATAGAAAGGCATCAGAGCGCTGCTCAAGCAATCTCTGGAGCTGATCGGCTGGCCTCTCTTCAAAAGTTGCAATCAGCACGGGAGACCCATCATCATATTCCAGCTCTACCACACGCTGGCTAAATCCGGACCAATGGGCCTGGACCACCAGATCATCACTCGACACCACAGTATCGTACGCCTCATCGGCGCCCGCCAAAGGCCATTCTGTCGTGGACACCGTTGTACCCGCCGCCGGCGGAGAATCACCGACATCGACCAACTCTATGGCGCCCCGTCCCATCAACATCTCCAGCAAACCATGATCCTGCACGTCGGCGGACAGGCTCAGCCGGACGCTATCGTTCTCAGGGTTAACCTCTGTGGCACCCGGCGGATGGCCGTCCCGCAAGCGCCATAACAAAGTTAGCCACGTCGAAGGTACGACATCGCCGGGCAACGTTGGGGGCGGTGATAGCTCGGCCGTAAGCATTATTTGTTCGTCGACGGGAGCAAGCGGCGGTGGCTGGGGATTGAGCAAGCCAATAAAGAGCGACGCGAACCATATGAGCACGCCGGCTACCGTGGCCAGCAACACGGCGCCGCGCGGGGCGACTCCTGGTAGAGGGCGGTCCACGCCAATGGCCAGTCCATAGATTAGCACTGGGATGGTCCCTCCCAGAAGTGGAACCAGCGATACGAGGGCTGCTGCCAGCGTCTGGCGAAACGTCATCGGTACTGCCAGAAACACCGCCGGCGGCAATGGACCGCCAAGTATCAGGTAGCGGGCCGGGAGCCACAGGCCCATTAGCGAGCCGGCCAAGACCAGCACGGTCCACAAAAAACGACGCCGGCCGGCGCGCCCGGCCATCTGGAAACAGATGAGCGCCGGATGAATAGCCGCAAGTACTGCAACGGTTGTTAGGATCAGGGAGCTGG
>CAYSMQ010000305.1:0-6220 GCA_964432035.1 uncultured Ardenticatenaceae bacterium | reverse complement strand
GCCATTGACCAACGAACGGGCAACACGACCGATAGGGCCGTCCGTTCGGGATATTGAATGGCGATAGACTTCGGTAGCAGTTCGCCGACGATTACTTGAAGTGACGTAAAAAAGAACAACACGAATATGATCGAGACCGTGTGAGCTGCCACATCGGCAGCCGTACCCGCCGCCAGCCCCAAATCCGAAAGCAATGGCTGGACCAGGGTTATCGCTGCTTCCATTGGCGAGGCTAAACGTTCGGCGACGAAACGCTCGCCAAAAGCGCCCAACATCAGCGAAGAAACGGTGATTCCTAACTGGCAGGCGGCCACATAACGGTCCAGAGCCCGCGTGTTTTCCATCAAGGGAAGCAGCTGTCGGGCAAGTGGATTTCCCTGAGCTGCCAGCTGGTTTATGCGCGTTTTTCGCGAGGAAACGGTCGCAAACTCGCCCGCAACGTAAAGGGCGTTAAAGAAAATAAGTAATGCTACGACGCCAACTGTCGTAAGTAGAAATGTCATTCTTTGCTAAAATAAGGGAGAAAAGGGGCGTCAGACAAGTAGGAAGGCTGACCCGGCCCGCCCTGATTCCATGGTGACCTATGACGCTCGTTGTGGAAGTAAGCTGTAGAGTAGGGAAGCGTAGATTGAGGTTCTGAGGGAGGCTCGTCGCTGTCGGCCGCTTGCTCCAGGGTCGCGCACGCCGATCGCTCCGTAGCAAACAGGGTCACGAACAACTCCAGGCCTGGCGCCGGCTGACAGGACTTTCCAGTTTCGGTTTTCGCTGATCAGAAATCACAGTTACTCTCAAACACAGCACCTGATACAGTTACAGTGCACATTCGTCACACTGCCATTCAGGGCCGACAAAAATTATAAAACAGTCACCCGCATTGGTCAAACAGGAGCGTTGCTCTAATTTTGACACTCAGTACAATCATAACATGTCAATTATGCCACCAAATAATAAGAAACCTGTAATTGTTGGCTTCGTTGCCGACCTCTTGTTCAACGTCAAGATTGGCGAGGTCGCGCGCAAATTAGGCTTTACGATGGAGTGGATTGAGCGCGCTTCAGACATCGCACCAGGTGATCCGGATGCGCCTGCAGACAGGCCTGGCGAGTTGCTACATGGGCAGGGTGGGGCGTTGTTTTCTAAGCTGAGTACGTGGCAACCCGCGCTGCTTATTTTTGACCTAAACAATAAGAACATCCCCTGGCGCGATTGGATTGCCAGCGTGAAATCGTCTCCCGCGACGCGGCGCATTCCCATCATTGCCTTTGGATCACATATAGAAACGGAGACGTTAAAGGACGCGCGCAAAGCGGGCGCCGACACCGTTGTCGCACGCTCACGCTTTAGCAGCGCATTACCCCAACTGCTGCAGGAGAACGCGCGCGCCACAGACGAAACGGCGATGGCTGATACCTGCGCACAACCGCTGGCAGAGTTGGCCCTTGACGGTATCGAAATGTTCAATGAGGGACACTTCTACAAGTGTCACGATTTTCTTGAGGAAGCGTGGGTAAACGATGAATCCGCCGGGCGGGATCTGTATCGCGGAATTTTGCAAGTGGGCATCGCCTATTACCAAATTGAACGCGGCAATTACCGGGGCGCGCTAAAAATGCTGCTTCGTGTGCGACAGTGGCTCAATCCCTTGCCCGCCGTTTGCCGTGGCGTCAACGTGGCGCGCTTGAGAGAGGATGTCGACAACGTCCATGAGGCGCTGCAGACGCTAGGCCCTGAAAACATGGACGAAATCGATCGGGGCCTGTTCCGTCAGATAGAACTCGTATAGCGTGCACAATAGCATGCTGCGGCTGCGCCCGAAGGTGTCATGTTCGTGGCGCTCGCAGCATTCGGAGCGACAGCACGACGAGGAGCAGCTGTCCCACGAGATTTAGCCAAAAACCTGCGCCTATTTCCAGCTGCTGCCCGTAGACATTTGAGAATGCGGCTCTCACTTCCAGGAATACCCAGCCGGGCAGCACGACGCCGATAAGCGCCAGTAACCCAATCACCAACCAGCGCACTCTATTATCTATTTGCCCCAAATAGGGAGAAGCCAAAGCCAGGACCAATACCGCGCCGATCATTAGCATGCGCCAAAGCCACTCTTCAGCCTCAGTGCCAAGAGCCTCAATCGCCGGAAATGCCAGAAGACTCAGACCAACGCCCACGAGGCGCGCAACCCACGTCTGCCATCGGCGGTTGGGCCAGTGGCTGCTGACCAGAATGAGAACGGCGCCAGCAACAACAGGCGGCACATAGAAGAGAGAACGCCCAGGCGTAATTTCGCCGGAGCGCACCTGTGGCAGAAATTTGGCCTGCTCCCCCATTTCCAAACCAATGTAACTCAGGCCGGCAGCCTCGTGTGGCAGCCACACCATGAAGAAGCCAAGCAGCACCAGCGTGAGCGCAACAAAGAGCCAGGTTTGCACGCCTTCACGCTGCAGCACGAGCTTCCTCAGCCAGTAACTCGCTCAGCCGGGCGTCATCTTCCTCCTGCTGCTCAAAGAAGCTGTCAAGACGACGGCTGCGCCGGAAGCGTAAGGCAATGGGCGCCACGGCCGAAACGTCCTCACTCGTCACCACCTCACGTCCATCCGCTGCGGCGTAGGCGCGCCCAGTTTCGAACAGCGTAATTTCGGCACGACTAGACTCGATGCCCAACTTTGTAATCAGCCGCAAGCCCAGCTCTTTCGCCTGCTCCTCCATTGTTATTGTATCCAGCAGGCGGCGCGCGCCTTCAATTTCCTCAGCCAGAGCCAGCGTCTGCTCGGCGAATGCCCCCGCCATTCCTTCTGGATCGCGACGGTACCATCGGGCATGTTCGTATGCTCGGTATCGGAGTTTCGGGTCCATTAGCCCGCGCGCGACAGCTCGCAAGCCAAAGCGGTCGAGTAGCTGCGGCCTTAGTCTACCTTCTTCGGGATTCATGGTGCCGACCAGAACGAATTGCGAGCGGTAAGACAGCTTCTGTGGCCCTCGCCTGACCGTGTAGAATCCCTGCGCTGCGGCCTCCAGGATGGCGTTCACGATCACATCTTCCAGCATGTTAACTTCGTCGATATACAGGATATGACCGTCCGCCTGTGCCAACACACCACGCTCCAGGCGCACACGCTGCTTTTCCAGCGCCAGGCGCTCGTCAATACCGCCGACGACGTCTTCTAACCGAGCATTTAACGGCAAATTGACAATGCGCACCCGCTCCTCAGTTGTCAGCGGCTCGCCGTAACCGACTTTCTCGGCACAGTCCTTGCAAATGGCATCCATGCCCCCTTCCTCCAACAGCTCCTCCGTGCAACCTTTCGGGCAATCGCTACGGCGCACGGACGGCAGCAAGTCAGTTAAAGAGCGTACTGCCGTCGTTTTCGCCGTCCCTCGCGGTCCAAGCAACAAGACGCCGCCGACGGCAGGATTGATCACAGCCAGCGTCAGCGCCAGCTTCATTTCGTACTGCCCGACAATTGCAGGAAATGGGAACGGTTCGATGTCGGCGACGCCGCGATCGACATACCCCATTTGAGAAGCCTGAAACGCCGGAGAGGCACGCAGCAGTTCGAGAAGCTTAGACCGGGGCGGCATCAGAGAATCCCCTGCTTACGCTGCTCCAGGCGGTACTCCTGTCGCTCCTCCCCACGCTGAAATCGTTCTCTCTCTTCGTCGCTTTCGCAGATTAGCCTTGGCACGGGCGTCGGTTTCCCATCTTCCCCCAGGGCCACATAAACAAAGTACGCAGTATTGGTATGTGTGATGGCTCCACTCAGCACGTCTTCGGCGTTTACGACCACGCGGGCTTCCATAGACGTGCGTCCGACCCAGGTTATCTGCGCCGAGACCGTAACCAGGTCGCCTACCTGGACCGGCGAGTGAAAGGCCATGGAATCAACCACAACGGTTACCGATGGGCGCCGCGCATGCTTGGTCGCTGCCATCCCCGCTGCCTCATCACAAAGCTTCATGAGTACGCCACCGTGGACGTTGCCCAACGGGTTAGCATCGCCGGGACCCATCAGTTGCGTGAGCACCACGCGCGATTCGTTGGGACGTTTACCCTCCATGTCCGTCATTCCATATCCGGGCGAGTTTCGGATACGTACATCAGCTTCTCGCCTTCCTCTTCAAAAACGTCGACAATATGAAATGGAATTTCCCGCAACAAGGGTGCAAGAGGCATCGTCGCCGGAACGCGTGGTCTTTCAGGAGCCGGCGGCGGCTCTTTTCGTGTCATTGTTTCCCTCTGAACTCGTTTTCGTAGGAGGCGGCGATCATCGCTCAAAAAGCCGAGATACTCTCCCTGCGGATCGTAAACTTTCCGGCCAATCACAAAGCCCAGCCACTCGCCGTCGATGTTGAAAAGGTGTCCATTCTCGTAGACGGCGACCCACGCCCCATCAGTGCGGTAAATTGGTTCCATGTATTGTGTCCTGGATGCTAGTTTACTTGCATTCGAGATTATAGAGTCCACACAGACCTACGACAAGCCGTCTTGAGCCTCGCCCAGCACATGCTCATAGACGTTAAGCAACTGCCGTGCTGCGCGTGACCAGCGAAAGCGCTCTGTCTGCTGCCGGCCTGCTGCCACAAGCTGTTCTCTCAAGCGATGGTCGCCAATGAGCCGCAACATGGCGCTTGTCCAGGCCTCCTCGTCATGAGGCGAAATCTGCACCGCCGCGTCACCAGCCACTTCCGGCAGCGAGGAGGCATTCGAAGAGATGACTGCCGTCCCAGAGGCCATAGCTTCCAACAAAGGCAATCCGAATCCTTCGTACAAGCTGGGAAAGACGAAGAGCGACGCCGCATTATATAGAGCGGGAAGGTCGTCGTCGTCCACAAAACCAACAAATCTTACCCTTTCTTGCAAGCCCTGGCGGTCCACTTCTGCCAGCATTTTCTCGTAGAGCCAGCCCCGTCCGCCGGCAATAATCAGGTTATGGTCGGTCTGAGCAGCGACGGCGCGAAAGGCACGAATCAACAACTGGATATTCTTCCGCGGCTGCAGAGTACCGACCGTGAAAACGAATGGCGCATCTCCAACATCGTACTTCTTGCGAACCGCACCAAGTGTTCTTTTGTCTTGCGACGCGGCAAATCGCTCGTGGACGCCGCTGTAGAGGACGGTAATTTTTTCCCCAGGCGTGCCGTATAGTCGCATGAGGTCGCGCCTGGTGGAGTCGGAGTCGGCGAGCACATGCGTGGCGCGCCGTACCGACCAGGGTACAACACGCTCGAGATAGTTGACGAGAGCCGGCGTAAACGTGTCCGGATAGAAGGCGAAAGAGAGATCGTGAACAGTCAGAATTGTGGGGGTGCTTCCCAGAACCGGTGGCAAAACAAAGTCAGGTGAATGGAAGAGGTCGACGGCGCCTGTAAAGAGCTGAACAGGCAACGGCAGGCGCAGCCTGTACCAAATTCTATACAGCCAGCGAGGGCTTAGCGGCAATTGCCGGAAAACAACGTTGTCAGCAGTCGGAATCGGCTCGGCGATTGGAAACGATTGGGTCGCGCGAGCGGCAAATATGCGATAGAAGTAGCCGTTTCCTTCGTTGACGAGCGCGTGTAACAGCTCGCGAGTGTAGCGTCCAATGCCGCCGCCCTGAGTCACGGCTGCCGTCGCGTCAAAGCCTATGCGGGCTGCGCCTAGCTGCATTGCCCCTTACACGGGTTATGTGGCACGAAAGAATTCACACATGCACAGCATAAAAAATGCGGCGTCATCGTCCATCAAACTAATCAACATCGTTGTACGTCCAGTAGCGGTTAATGAAGAAGTTCCAAAATAAGACCACGATCGTACCGACCATCTTCGCCGGAATGTAACCACCAATTGCTTCGGGAGCGTGCACAGCACGCAGAGCGACGTCGGCAGGGTGTTGAAGTAACAGAAGAATGCCATTGTTGATAGCCAGGCCAATGATGCTGACGACACCAAATTGAAGGAGCTGTATGCGACGGCGCTTGGAACGTGAATCAGGATAAGTCCAGTAGCGGTTCCACGTAAAATTGCTTACTACGGCCGCAGAAAAGGATATTGTATTCGCCGCCACGGGAATAAAACCCATTACCTCAACAAGGAAGGTTAAGGTGCCGAAGTCGACGATAAAACCAACCGTGCCAACGACCAGAAACTTGAAGAAACGCTCCGCTTCCTTCTCGCGGACGCCAAAGTGGCCGACGATTGAGATAAATAACGACATCATTCTAAACCTTTCTACAGGTATGTTCATGT
>CAYSMQ010000304.1:0-6224 GCA_964432035.1 uncultured Ardenticatenaceae bacterium | reverse complement strand
CTGTACAAAGACCCGACAGGTTTCCGAAACCTGTCGGGTCTTTGTACGCTAGTTCCAATCAGTGCGCAAACCGTTGCGAGCGTTGATGTATTTGTCGGCGGCGATGCCGGCAATGGCGCCGTCGGAGGCGGCGATGACGGCCTGCTTGATGTGGTCGCAGAGCAGGTCGCCGATGGCGTAGACGCCGGGGATGCTGGTCTGCATCTCGCCGTCGACGTTGAGACAGCCCTCGGGCCTGGTCTCAACTTGACCCATCAGATAGTCGGTAATAGGCCGACTGCCCTGCAAATAGATGAAGGCGCCGGTGACAGGCAGTGTTTGCGGTTCTCCACCCCGGGGGTGGATGCGTACGCCGTCCACCTTACCGTTGCCCGTTACTTCTTTGAGGCGCGTTCCGGGTCGCAGCGTGATTTTGGGATGGCCCTCTATCTCTTCAACCAGGGGCTGCCGCGCTTTGGGCGTCGGTGTGGGCATAATCAGATGCACTTGCGCGGCGAACTTGGTGAGGAAAAGCGCCTCTTCAAAGGCTTCGTCGTTATGGCCCACGACGGCGACGTGTTGGTCGCGGAAAAAGGCGCCGTCGCAGGTGGCGCAGTAGCTGACGCCCCGCCCCAGCAACGCTTCTTCGCCGGGCACCGTGCTGGCGCGGCCCATTGCGCCCGTAGCCAGGATGACTACTTTGGCGTGATAGGCGTCCACACCGGCCCACACGGCTTTGGGGCTGCTGTGCAGGTCCAGCCCCACCACCCTATCGGTAATGAAGCGCGCGCCGAAAGATTCGGCCTGCTGGCGCATAGTTTGCACCAGCTCTGCGCCCGTGACCGTGCCGGGTACGCCCGGATAGTTGCTGATTTTTGACGTGATGCCTAAGGCGCCGGCGGTGAGGCCCTTGTCGATCACCAGCGTGCGCAAGTCGGCGCGCGCGGTGTAGATAGCGGCGGACGCGCCACCGGGCCCGCCGCCGATAATGATCACGTCGTATTCCTGATCTTCATTGGCGACGCTCATAGGCGCCGTTTCATTTTCCATACTTAAGTTAATCTGCATCAGTTGCTCTCCCTGCCCTATTTTGTTCCATTGGTCAATGCTTCTTGCATTTTAGAAAGGATGAGTCCTTCGGGTGCCGCGCCTTCCTGGAAGACGGTTTCGTTAATTACCGTGCGGGGCACGCCCATGACCTGGTATTTCATAGAAAGCTCGGGAAACTCCGTAGCTTCTACCATGTCGGCGGTGACCAGGTCGCTGGCCATGGCCATCTGGTGCGCCAGGACCACGGCGCGCGGGCAGTAGGGACAGGTGGGCGTGACGAAGACCTGCATGTGCAGGGGCTCTGCAAGATCTGCCAGCCACTCCTCGGTAGACTGCGATAGGCCGTGCTCGCCGCTGCCAATCATCGTGACGTTCTGTACCAGGGAGCTGAACTCGTAGCCAGAAGGAATGCCATAGTAGCGGATGCCGTAATCCTTGGGCGATTCGCCGCCGCGCATGACGATGGTGGCGGGAATTTTATCCACGTTGTACTGCTCGGCGATCTCCTCGTCGGCTACAAAGTCGTAGACCTCAAGGTCGATCATATCGGAGAGATCGGCAAGCTCTTCGGCAATCTGCCGCGTCTCGCGACAAAATTGGCATTCAAACTCCTGGGTGAACACGATCAGTTTCGTGGGATGTTGTAGGCCGGCAAACTCCTGGGTCAGGTGCTGGCGGTCCTCTTCCTTAAGTAGTGACATGTGTCTCCTCTTTCTCTTCGTTTTTGGTCGTTCTATTTATTTAGATGCAGGAATGGCCAAAAGGTGACATTTAATTTTGAAATTGGACGGATCAGATATATGTTACGTTAATGTGATCTTGTGGTGAATGGCCGGATTGCTATACTATGCGAAAGGATGTATCGATGACGGCAACGGAATGGGTGGAAGAGATTCGGGATGCGTTAGACGCGCAAGAGGATCGCTCGACGGCAAACTTGCGGAAGGTGCGGCGGGGGTTTAGCAAGCGGCTGAAAGATGCGGATGCCGAGCTGGTCCTTGAGGTCGCGCTGGGCCTGGTTTCGCTGGGTCAGCCATATCGTTGGGTGGGCTATGAACTGGTGCATTATCACCGCTCTGCTCTGGGAGCCCTGGACGCTGCGATGCTAGAGCGCCTGGGCGAAGGCATGGCCGATTGGCCCGACACCGATACGTTTGCCCCGTATTTGGCAGGCGTGGCCTGGCGCGAGGGACAGATTGGGGATGAGGTGATTCACCGTTGGGCGCGGTCAGAGGACCGCTGGTGGCGGCGGGCAGCGCTGGTGAGCACGGTGGCTTTGAACATCAAGGCGCGTGGCGGCGCGGGCGATGCGCCGCGCACGCTGGCTGTGTGCGAGCTGTTAGCAGACGATGACGACGATATGGTGGTCAAGGCCTTGTCGTGGGCCTTGCGTGCGCTTGTGCAGTCTGACGCGGAGGCGGAAGAGGTGCGGGCGTTTTTGGAAAAGCATGATGACGTGCTTGCAGCGCGGGTGAAGCGTGAAGTACGCAATAAGCTAGAAACGGGCTTGAAGAATCCGCGGCGGAGCAATACTTAGGCAGTGTCTTGCTTTGCAATTGGTGAAATTCTGACGATGAGCGCTGTTGTACGATAGGCGCGGCACGTGTTCTGTTTGTGTATGGATGTACACATAAGTGTACATCTGTAACTAACCGTGTGCTAAAGTGTGTTAGTGTACATATGCCTTGCGTACCGATCGCCTGCAAGTGACAGATCTGACGTCCCCCTTTTCGTACAAGAGTCGGGCGCCGGTTGGATCGAGAAATTGCGCAGAACCGGCCGTTTATGCAATCTATGCTATGTCATGTACCAATCCACGCATTCTGCCACAAATTACCCCGAAATTTTGGCGTTGAAGACCGGTACAAGGTTTATCCGCGTCCCGAATTGACTGCTTTGAAGGCAAAACCGCCTGTTGGGGGCTGTCGCGCCTTAACGCATTTGAGCTGTGGGCGACGGGCTTTTTAGCGTGCATGGAATGTACACCAATGTGTACATATAAACACAATAGTAATTTAAGGTGCACATGTGCACGTCCAAGTAAACGTTGGTATACTGCGGGCGGAATTATTACTCAATAGAAATCGGATATCTCGGAGGCATGCGATTTCTGGAATCGTAGCACAAATGAGGAGGGTCATGACACGAGTTTTCGCCGTCGTTAGCCAAAAGGGTGGGGTGGGCAAAACATCGTTGGTACAAAATCTTGGCGCGGAGTTGGCGCGCGCGGGGCGGGATGTGCTATTGGTCGATTTCGATCCGCAGAGCAACCTGACGACCGGCTGGGGATTGGACCCGGGCGCTATGCCGGGCACCGTGTACGACGCGATGAGCGAACCGCAAGATGCGCAAGACACGGTCGTGCAATTGCGGTCTGGACTAGATCTGATGCCAGCGAATTTGGACCTGGCGGGCGCAGAGCTGGCATTTATCAACTCTATTGACCGCAATACGCGGCTGCGCAAGGCGTTGGATCCGGTGGCGCAACAGTACGACATGGTATTGGTCGACGGACCGCCGAGCCTGGGCTTTTTTACAGTGAACGCCTTGGCGGCGGCGGGCGAGATCATTATCCCTCTGCAAGTACATCCCTATGCCTATAAGGCCGTGGACCAGCTGCTGACCATCGTGGACCAGGTGCAGGAGATCAACCCGCAGCTGCGGCTGACAGGCATCGCGCTGACAATGTACGACCGGCGCAATTCGCTGACGGCGGCTATCGAAGACGCGGCGCGGGAGCGCTTTGGGGAGCTGGTGTTTGAAACGGTGATTCCCATCAACGTGCGCGTTGCAGAAGCGACGCTCGATGGTATCAGCGTGGGAGAGTATGAGGCGTTCAGCGCCGGGGCGCAAGCCTATGAGGCGTTGGCGCGGGAGGTAATCGAACGTGGCGCGTAAACGAGAACTGGCGGACAAGTTGACTTCTCAGGGGGAACCACAAGGCGCGCGTCCCGGCTGGCGCGACGCTATTACCGGGCCTCGGCGCGACGCGGAGCCGGAACAGGATGAGCGCGCACCACGCGAAGAAGAAGAAGCGCGACGACCGGCGCGACGGCGGCGCTCCCGACGGGCGCGCGATCCCCTACAGCGCAAGACGTATTTGCTGACGCCAGAAATGGTAGAACACGTGGCGGCGCTGGCGGAAGAAGAGCGCGTGGGAATCAATGAACTGGTGCGTTTCTTGTTGCGTTCGTCGTTGGAGATGGTAGAGACCGGTGAGTTGGAGATACCGACACGACCGGCGCGGCGACAGATCGTGCGCGAGGAGTAAGGGTGGGTCATGATGACCTGCCCTTTGAGACTTACCACAGAGACCACAGAGAGCACAGAGAACTTGAGCGTTGGAGAGATACGTGGCGAAAAAATCTGAATCAAGAACGATTGAGACGGTGGAGCAGAAGACGGTTTTGTTTTATGACGATGAGCTTATAGCAGTGCGCGGCGACGACCGGCAGGTGTACGTGTCGCTATCGCACATGTGCGACGTGATCGGCATCGACCGGCGCAGCCAGGTGCGGCGCATCCGGCAGCATGTGGTTTTGGGCGAGGGGTATCATTTGGGCAATGTGGATACGGCGGGCGGGCGGCAGCGGATGGGTCTGCTACGCGTAGATCTGGTGCCCATGTGGTTGGCAACGCTAGAAACAAGTCGCGTAAACGCCGACATCGAGGAAAAGCTAGTACGCTACCAGAAAGAGGCGGCGAAGGTCCTGTGGGAAGCGTTCCAGGAAGGGCGATTGACGGCGGCGCCGACGCTGGACGAGTTGCTAAAGAGCGATTCACCGGCGGCGCAGGCCTATCGCATGGCCATGGCCATTGCCGACCTGGCGCGCACTCAGCTGCTGTTTGAGTCGCAGGTGGAGACACGCATGGACGATTACGAGAAGCGGCTGGAACAGCTGGAGGTGCGCATCGACGAACCGGCGCGCACGGTCTCCTCGTCGCAGGCCAGCCAGATTAGCCAGGGCGCAATGAATACGGCGGCGTCTACGGGGAGTTGTACCGGCGCTTTGAGATAACAAGTTATAAGTTGCTACCGGCAAGTCGTTTTGACGAAGCGATGGCGTTTTTGAACGAGTGGTATGGGTCGTTGACGGGGGAGGGGGCGTTTTAAGAGATTGGCGATTAGAGGTTAGAGATTGGAAGTTGGAGATTGAGCAGTAGGGTGGGGTGTGCGGGACTGGTCGGGTGACCAGGATGGAACCGGTCAGGCGAGGGGCGACGTTTTGTTGGCTCGTACGTATAGTGCTTAGTGCATCACGTCAATGAATTGATATACGCCACTGTGATAGTATGTGGTGAGGAAAACGAGCCATGAGTAATCAGAAGCAGCCGGTTTCTGAAAAACCGTTCAACAATAGCAGAGAGTTTGATTTCGGCTCGGCAATCGCCATTGGCCTGAGCCTGGGCCTGGTCTTTGGCGCCGCGCTGGGCAATATCGCCGTCGGCCTAAGTTGTGGGCTGCTAGTAGCAACCCTGATTAACGCCTACTATGAATGGAAGCAACAAAAGAAGGGGGCCAAGGTCGCCTTGGGGATCAGTGCTGGTGCACTGCTGTTATTAGTCGCAATCTATGTCGTCACAGCCGGCAGTTAGTGATTGCAGATCGTTTTGAATTCGGCTCTGACCGGCCTGCACTGACCGGTCGGGCCTCACTAGTGGAGGAAGGAGTATGAACGACGCGTACAGACCCGTACTTGAAGTAGAAAATGTCAGCAAGACGTATGCTACCGTTCGCGCTGTAGACGATCTTACTTTTGAGGTGCGGCCGGGAGAAATCTTTGGTCTGTTGGGTCCCAACGGTGCGGGAAAGACGACGACCATCCGCATGATCCTGGATATCATTAAGCCTGATGCAGGACGCATCGCCGTTCTTGGCGGTCCGATGAGCGAAGACAAGAAAGAGCGCATTGGCTACCTGCCCGAAGAGCGCGGGCTATACGATGACATGACCTTGATGGATACGCTCGTGTTTCTGGGACAGCTGAAGGGGCTAAGTGGCCCTGAAGCGCGCCGACGCGTGGAGGCCAACCTCAAGGAGGTGGAGCTGTGGGAGGCGCACGAGCGCAAGGTTGAAGCGCTGAGCCGCGGTATGCGGCAGAAGGCGCAGTTCGTCGCCGCAACGATGCATGAGCCGGATCTGATCATCATCGACGAGCCGTTCAGCGGTCTGGATCCGGTCAACACCCGGCTGA
>CAYSMQ010000303.1:0-6238 GCA_964432035.1 uncultured Ardenticatenaceae bacterium | reverse complement strand
TCCAAATTCCACACCCTTCACTCTGGTCGTCCGCTTTGATCCGGTTCTGTCTCCTGGCATAATATCTCCGTCGTGATTTCCTGGGAAACGTCGGCCTCCCAGGGCACGTCGATGGCGTTACATAAAAACGCCAGTAAGTCCTCCCACCGGGCGAAGTAACGCCGCGCCTTCGTGGTCGTGTCTATGACCTCCCCGCGCCAGATGCGCCTTCCATAGTCAAAGCTCTCCGACCAGACGCGGACCACAAACAGGTGCGTTCGCCTCGAGTCTTGTTGGCGCTTAGTCATCCGGGAACAGCAGCGGTAAGATGTGGCCTACGGTAACCCGGCGACGACGTCTCTGAATTCGTCGAGCGAGAAGGCGCGCATCGTTTCCGTCCGGCCGTTGCCCTGCATGCCGACGATGAGGGCGAAGCGACTGACGGCCTCAGCATCGGGCGCTTCCATGATCGTCACGAGATCGTAGCGCCCCATCAGCCAATAATGGTCCTTGATCGTGATCCCCATCTGCTCCAGAAGGGGAGTGCCTCCTTCAAAACGGTCCGGCGACTCTTTGACGGCCTGAACCCCCTGGTCGGTGAAATTTGTGAGCACGATATAGGTTGGCATGCGTTTTCTCCTTTCAGGTATGGCCCTTCCCTCCGTCACACGACAGCGTAGCGGCTTTGCCAGCAATGATGCGGAAGCGACGCGCCGGTCTCCGTCAGCTATTGGGATGTCCTCTTGTCCCTATATCGGGAAGGGTAGGATAAGTGTTAGATTGAGGGTATCTGCGGAGGCGTTACACGGGCGTTATAGGCGAAAGTAATCGTTCATGGACCGCGGCGTTGCACTTTCAACTGCCCGGCGCCGTCGTAGGAAAGCGCCGTCCAGCCTGGAAGTTAGAGGAGTTCCAGCAGTTGTGCCACTGTCTGCGAGGGATCGAAATTGATGCTCTGCGACATCCTCTGGGAAAGCTGCCCGGTCGGTTGCCGGGCATTCAGCCTGTCGAGAGCGAACTGTGCCTGCCTCACCGTGAGAGCGTGACCGGCCGGGTGGTTGCTCACCAACAAGAGAAGTGAAATCGCGCGCTGCGGATCGATGGGTTCCAGAAATAGGGCGACCTGGAGTAGAAGATAGAGCAAACGCGGGAGGCGTGCGCTCTCTCTGAGCATCAACAGAGACTCACGGATCTCCTCGCGTGCCGCTTCCCGCTCGTTCAAGGCGACGGCCGTCGCCGCTCGCTCGATGGCCAGGTCGAGACGGTAGGCGCGGTAGCCGTCCAGCAGGCGCTCCATCTCGCCTACTTCAGCCAGATACTCCCGTGCTTTTTCAGCATTGTCCTGACGACGGGCGAGACGGGCCAAATAAAACAGGGCATCGACGACAAGTCGCTGCCGGCCGGTCGTACGGGCCACGCCGAGCGCTTCTTGGAGCAGTTCCTTGCCCCGTTCCCGATCCCCCTGGCCCCAGGCGGCTACGCCCATGTCCATCAAACCAAGCGCCAGCGATTGGTCGAAGCCGACTTCCCGGGCCAGCGTGACACAACGTTGCCCCAGGGCGGCGGCCCTTTCACACTGTCCTGCATGATTGTAGGCCAAGGCGGCGCGGTGCCGCGCGGCGAGGCGGTGCCCGGGTGGACCGGGCTGCCCTTCGAAAATTGCCAGCGCCTCGTCCAGATCGGCGATAGCCGCCTGCGGTCGCCCCTGGAGGCGAGCCGCGTCGCCGCGGAACATGAGGGCGTTGGCCAGGTGGTAGGAGCGCTCTAGCGGCTCCAGCAGTCGCACCGCCTCATCGGCCAGGGACGCTGCTTTGTCCAGATCGGCGTTAAGGGTGAACAGGGCCTGCCCCGTTAGCAGATAGCCAAGCGCGCGCTGTGCGTCATCAGCGCCGTCATTGTCCTCTGCCGCCCGCACTTTGTCCTCGAACAGCGCTTGCGCCTGCTGGAACAACGTCAATCCTTCCTCGTTCCGATCACGCACCAGATAGTAGGCGATGAGCGCCACGTAAGAGCTTTCCAAGAACTTGAGCGCACCGGCTGCCGCCGCGGCAAGCCACGCCTGCCGGATATTGTCGATTTCCGTTTCCATGCGCACGGCGCTCTCACGCGTCGTCAATCCCTGGCGAGCCAATTGCCCGACGAGCGCACCGTAATGCTGGAAGTGGCGCGCGACGCTCTCCGCCGCAGCTTCCGGGCGCTGTGAGAGTTTGTCGCCCGTGTACTCTCGCAACAGCGTGTGCCAGCCAAAGCGACTCTCGTCCCTCTCCTCAAGCAGGGATTTGCGCGCAAGTCTGGCGAGGGTTTGCGGTGGGGCGCCGGCGACCGTTTCGGCCGCTGTCGCCGTAAAACTACTGCGGAAGACCGAGAGTCGGATGAGGAAATCCCGCTCTTTGTCCGTAAGCAAATTCCACGAGTGCTCAAAGACAGCAGCCAGGCTGTGGTGGCGGGGCGGTGCATCGTGATGAGTTGCCGCCAGGAGCGTGGGTTCGGTTTCTAGTTGGCTGAGAAGCTCTCCGGGCGACATCTCATCGCTGATCACCGCGCCCAGTTCGATGGCCAGCGGCATACCCTCGACAAATTGACAGAATTCGCCTACTGCTCTCTGCACCGGTGGTGCAGCCTCGAATTCTGGCGAGAGCCGGCGCGCATGAAACAGAAAGAGTTTCGTCGCCGGCGCTTCGTTGAACCTGTCTTCTCCATCCGTTTTCAATCCGTCTACCGGGAGTAACCACTCCCAGCGCAGACGAAGCTGTTCTCGAGATGTAACCAGGAACTTGACGGCTGAGGTCTGTTCTAAAACCTGTGACAAAAGCCCAATCTCGGGAAGCAGGATCTCATAACCATCGAGCAGCAGAAGAAGTTCCTTATCAGACAAATAGTCCACCAGCTGCTCGGCCGGCGGCCGCTCGCCAAAAAAGTCATATCCGAGGGCGGCGGCGATGGCGCTGACGAGATAGGCGGATGAGGAAAGGCCTTCGAGCGGAACCACTGCCACGCCGTCTAAAAAGTGAACAGATGCCAGACGCGCAGTCTCCAGTCCCAGTCGCGTCTTGCCAATACCGCCGGGACCGAACAACGTCAGCAGACGGCATTGGGGATTCTGGAGGCGCTCCATCGCTTCCAGGAGTTCCGTCTCCCGGCCGATAAAGGGCGCCGGTTGCGAAGGAACGGTTACATGTTGCGCTTTGCCGGCGGCCACTTTGACCAACTTCTCGTAGTTTCTTTGCAGCTCGGAGCTGGGCGCCACCCCCAGTTCGGCGTCGAGCAGGTCGGCGCACTTATGGTAGACGCGTTCGAGGCCGGCCGGGTCGCGTAGGCGGGCGTGGAGGCGCATCAGCCGCAGGTAGCTGGATTCGCGCAAAGGCTCGACCGAGAGCAGCCGGCGCAATTGCATCGCCGCTGCCTCGAATTCGCCCTTCTGTTCGAGCATTGTCGCCAGCCGCTCGATGCCGGTCATGTATAACTGCTGCAGGCGCTCCCGTTCGCGCAAAATCCATTCGTCGTAGTGGCCTGGCAACAGGGGACCGCCGTAATGGGCCAGTGCTGCTTCCAATTCGGAGACAGTGGTAGCCGCAGCCAGGCCCACCTCAAACTGAGACACATCGAGGATGGCAGGCGCGTCCGAACGCCAGGCGATGGTGGCTCCCTCGCTACTCAGGAAGCGCTCGGCGCCGGGGAGGGTCTGGCGCAGCCGGTAAAGGAGTTGTCGGAGATTGTTGCGCGCCTGCTTTTCGGGCACGTCGGGCCAAAAGCGAAATGCGATGCGGTCGCGAGGTAGCGGCCCCTCGCCGTGCAGGAGAAGGAAGGCCAGAAGCGCCTGCAGCCGCGGAGAGAAGGTAGCGGTCAAATCCTCACCGTCACAAGTGAGGCGAAACTCGCCGCTGAGACTTATGTCGAGCTGTGCCTCACCCATACTCCACCAGGTACGGTTGCCTATGGCGTTTCCCGCTTAATACGTGTGGTCCGTTTCCGTCGTACGCTGGAACTGGATTCGTCGCTTGACGCTGGCAGGCATGCAAGCGCTCTGATTATACTGCATCGGACTTATTCCACCAGGACCAAAGCAATCCTGTTCATATTGAACCCCTTTGGCGGCAGCCCGACCGCTTTTTGCCAGGCTACGCACTCAGAAAGCGGAACGCGACTGGTTTGTGGTGAGCCTTTTAGTGGCGCGGCGCGCGAAAGCGCTCGCTACGAGCCTGGAATTGGGGGAGATGATGGGCACGCTTATACTTGGACCAGACACATGGTGCAGGAGGCGGATTCTCATAATGCTCGAACCACCCAGATTCGCAGACGAAGCAATCATCATGGCGCTACGCGCGCACTATGGCATTTCCGGCGCTACTTTGACCTTTCTGTCTATTGGTAACGACTCGGCTACCTGGGTCTACCGGCTGCGGTCAGACGACGGGGAGACCGATTTTATTGAGTTGCGATCCGGCGACGGGTTTAGCGTTGCCAGTTTGTCTGTGCCCTTCGCGCTGCGGGAACAGGGTATGCCGCACGTGCTCGCTCCTGTGGCAACGCGTGAGGGGCAGTTGTGGGTCGCGCTCGATGGGTTTGTGCTGACTGTCTATCCCTTCGTTGAGGGACGGATGGGGGCGGAAGGAGCGTGACCTGATGTTCGTGGTCGGCGGCATTGGGGGCGATGGCGTGGGGTCAGAGCAGACCGATTGGTTCTTGCAGGGTTATGGGCACGTGGAAATTGATAGGATGGCGTTGGCCTATTATCGTTATGCCTGGGCTGTGCAGGATATCGCGGCCTTTGGCGAAGAACTCTTTTTCATGTCGTCGCAACAGGGTGAGGAAAGCAGGCGCGCTGCACTGCGCTATTTTATGGGCCTGTTTGAGGAGGGCGGTATTGTGCAGCGGGCGCTGCTCAGCGATCAGTAGCAGCTGCCAGTAACTCCTCCAGAAAGTCATCATCTTGCATCTTAATCGCGTTGCAGCCGGCCGAGTTAGGCCATTAGGGAATAACGGATATAATGATGTTGAGGTGAATAATGAATAACGTACAAACCTTGCCGAAGTTGCGTAAGTTGCCGTCAAGTATGCCTGACGACGGGGCTGTAAATATATTACTTCAAGAAGGCGTTCCTATTTTCCGTGCTTCACACGATGTGCAGGAGCGGATTCAGGCGTTGGTTGAAAAGCAGCAGTCCGGTAAGTTAAGTGAAGCCGAGGCGGAGGAACTGGAGCAGTACGCAGAAATTGATGATTATCTTAGCCACCTCAACCGTCTGGTGCGTAATATTGCGCTAAAAAACTCTACCTCGTAGTGCCACCCCAACTATCACCAGAAATACAGCATCAGGTACGAGAACGTGCCGGTTTTCTTTGCGAATACTGTCACACTGCCGAGCAGTGGCAATATGTGCCTTTTACTATCGACCATGTGGTTCCTGCGTCGCGAGGCGGTACAAGCGACCGAGATAATCTTGCGCTTGCTTGTTTTCATTGTAATCGACAGAAGAGCAACAACATGAGCGCACTTGACCCGGTGACAGGCCAGTCAGAACCTCTTTTTAACCCACGAGAGCACAATTGGTCCGATCACTTTGTTTGGACGTCAGACGGTCTGCGCGTAGTTGGTCGTACGCCGACCGGTAGAGCGACGGTCAATTCTCTGAGATTTAATCGCGAGCGGGTAATTCCAATCCGCGCAGCTGACATAGCCGTAGGTCGGCATCCTCCGGAAGATGATCCCGTAGAAGGTGCGGCGGACAAGTAGAACTGTTGGGTCAGGTCGTCAAATGATCCGCCAGGGCACAGCTAATCTACTGTCGCCAGCAACTCCTCCAAAAAGACGTCATCTTGCATCGCAGCTTCTTTCCAGCCGGGTGAGAGGCGGTCGAGGAGGACGGCCTGGGCCATGCCGCTATAGTAGAAGCGGCCGTCGCCAGTGTCGTCTGCCATGCGGCCGATCTGGTCGATTTCCTGCGACCAGCGACGGGGGAAGGTGTCGTAATTGGAGAAGTCGCCGTGGTCCTGGACGGCGGGGTGTGGCTGGTAGGCGTCGCTCTGGTGGGCCAGGCGCCAGATTTCGAGTTCGGCGTAGCGGGCCAGCCCTTCGAGCCACTCGCGTTGCTTTTCGTAGGTGATGAGGGAGGGCGAGAGGCCGGCCTCCTGGCGGCGTTGGGCGCGCTGCGTGAGAAATTGTTGGGCGAGTGCAGCCGATTGGGCGTCTGTTTCGGCGCGCAGGGCCTCGGCGAGCAGATCGAGTTCGGTTTGCCAGGCTGCTATGAAGGCGTCGTCA
>CAYSMQ010000302.1:5770-6240 GCA_964432035.1 uncultured Ardenticatenaceae bacterium | reverse complement strand
GCAGATCGCGAATTGCGTCTGCCACGTCAGACGATACTCGGCCCTCCAGCATCACGTAAGGGGTGTCAGCCTGCAGCAAAGCCAGCACTTCGTAGCGCGGCTTCTGCAAAATAGGAGCGAGTGCGGTAGCCATCTCCTCCGCCTGTGTGATGAGCGCTGGAGATGCGCCGATCTGGTAGTCGGCGCTATTTCCCGCCAGCACCGCGCCATTGCTATCATAAATAATGCCGCGGTCCGGTCGCGCGACGACGCTGATGCGCTGTGTCTCTTGCCCCATCTCCTTCCAATGCGCGCCCTGAACGACCTGAAATGCAACCAGGCGACCCACGATAATCACCGACGCAAACCCCAGGCCGATGATTATCGCCCACATCCGTCTCAACTGGCTATCATTCACTTTGACACATCCTGTTTCTATAGCCGCTCACGAAAAATGCAGTCGCGCTCTACTGACCAGCGGACTGGCCCAT
>CAYSMQ010000302.1:0-5760 GCA_964432035.1 uncultured Ardenticatenaceae bacterium | reverse complement strand
CCATATGACTGACGCTTGCACGCAGCGCAAGATAGAGCGCTTCGCCAATATTCTGGGCCGGTGGTTCTACCTGTGAGGCGCTCAGCTCTGCCGCATTGGCCACGGGAACATTTACAGCCGTGGGCTGCGCCGGATACTCTGTAACGACGAGGTACTCCATATCTTCAGGCGCGGCCCGCACGAAACCCAGGCGTGCGGCCTCTTGCTGCAACCGATCCAGGGACTGAGCCTCGGCGATCGTGCGCTCCAACGCCGCATTATCTCGCTTCAGGTCCGCCAGATTATTCTGTAGAATCTGCACGCGCCGCCCTGTCGTAGCAATATCGCTGGCCTGATTCAGATAGATGGCGCCGACGAGGGCCGCCAACGCCAGAATTACAAACCAACCCATCGCCACCTGGGCGTCGGTGAGGATCCCGAGCCGCCGCGCTAACTGCCGCTTCTTTCTTCCTGAATTTTTATCCGCAAGTACTGCCATAACCGCTTACTCCACTAACTGGCGCGTAATATGTGCTCACCTAATCGTCAAGTTCTAGTTTCTCGGCGACGCGAAGCCGCGCGCTGCGACTGCGTGGATTCCGTTCCACTTCCTCCTCACCGGGCCGCACGACCTTCCTTGTAATCACGCGTACGATGGCCTGCGCGTCGCACGTGCAGATCGGCTGGCGTGGCGGGCATACACAATCCTTGCTCAAATCGCGAAACAACTGCTTCACGAAGCGATCTTCTAGAGAGTGGAAACTGATGACAACCACACGACCGCCGGGTCGCAAGAGCTCTATCGCCGCCGGTAACCCAGTTTCCAATTCGTCTAGCTCCCGGTTCACGGCAATCCGCAACGCCTGGAAGACCTGCGTCGCCGGATGTATGCGCTTTCGTCGCACGTAATGAGGCGCAACTCTCTCAATGAGGTCCGCAAGTTCCGTCGTCGTCGCAATCGGTCGTTCCTCCAGGATGGCGCTTGCATACCGCCGGCTGTGCCGTTCCTCGCCGTAGCGCCAGAAGATGGCGGCCAATGCCTCTTTGTCTAGATTGTTAACTAAATCGGCTGCGGTATCGCCGCGCGATCGATCAAAGCGCATATCGAGCGGTCCCTCGGAC
Organism: uncultured Ardenticatenaceae bacterium; assembly: GCA_964432035.1. Taxonomy (GTDB): domain Bacteria; phylum Chloroflexota; class Anaerolineae; order Promineifilales; family Promineifilaceae; genus JAAYYY01. Next base: position 4,659 of record CAYSMQ010000302.1, on the reverse strand, counting down.
ATGAACGAGAACCCGCGTTGCGCATCATCTAACTGCCGTGATGACAGGCCAAGATCTAGCAAAATACCGTCAACCTTTTCAAAACCAGTGCGCGCCGCAACCTCTTGCATTCGCGCGTAACTGTCGTGCACAAATGTCAGGCGCTGCGCATATTCGGCGAGTCGTTCGCGGGCAAAGGCGATAGCCTCTTCGTCTCGATCAAAGGCAAGTACCCGGCCACTGGGCGCCGACCCCTCGAGGATACCGGCGCTGTGTCCGCCGGCTCCGACTGTACCGTCAATGTACTTTCCGCCGGGTTGTGGCTTCAGATACCGCAACACTTCGTCGAAAAGTACCGGAATGTGCTCATTCATAGCCAGTAAGGTCGGGCTAGAGACTGGAACTTCAGTACGAGAGGATTGAGGGAAGACCCAATCTCTAGCCTTTTCCTTATACTCCCAGATCCTCCCAACGTCGTGCGTCATCGCTTTCCTCGATCGATTGCCGTACCACCTGCCAGGCTTCTGCACTCCACAGTTCGACGTAATTGAACATGCCGGCTATCACAACTTCCCCATCAATTCCCGCGAAATCTCGCAGATATTGGGGTACAATAATGCGACCCTGTCGATCTGGATTGAGATCGATTGCGCCGGCAAACACACGACGGCGAAATGCGCGAACGCTTTCATCGCCCAGCGGACGTTCGGCGATCTTGGCGGCAAGTGTCTCCCATTCTTGCTGCGGGAAGACCATGAGGTTCTGATCGAAACCACGCGTGACGACGAGCCCCGCCGCAAGCTCCCCGCGAAACTTTGCCGGGATTGTGATCCGGCCCTTGTCGTCGATGGTGTGCGTAAATTCACCCAGAAACATGTTGTTGATTACCTTGCCGGTGAACCAAGCTACAAAACGCGTTGGTCAGAGCTGGAAGTCGCCTGTTTTGTGGGCACTGACGTTCCTGGCTACAGAACATCTGTGCGGTTTGCCCCACTTTGGAGCTACGAGCGGGTAAAATTCAGGTGACCTAACCCACATCGCCCCACTTCGTCCCACATTGTGCAACAGTATACAACAATTCCGCCTGGCTGTGAAGAAGCCTTGAGTACTAGATGGCATATTTTAAGGTACAAATAGAGGTACACGGAGGGCCCAAATTGGCCCGCCGGCAACCTGCTGGCGAGTATGCAAGCGTCATCGATAGCGCGACGTGCGCGCCTTTGATTTGTTTGGGACTATGCGCCTGTAGAAACTCTTGCTCCCAGAAGCGACCGTGTCCTTCTACCAGCGTAAAGGAATTTTAACGCATTTTTCACGCTTGTCCAGCGATTTGCCTTAAAAATGTGAAGAATAGCTCCCAAGTACCCCTGTTTTGTCCCGAAAAAATGCCAATTTCGTCACTTTTCGACCTGTTCTTGGGCCAGAGTGGCCAGAAAGTGCTTGTCCTCCTCGCTCAGATTGGCGCGAATCAACAGTTCGGGACGACGCTGCCACGTGCGGCGCAACGCCTGCTCGCGTCGCCAACGGGTGATGCGCGCAGCGTGTCCCGACCGTAAGACATCCGGAACGCTCCAACCTCGGAAGGCAGCGGGCCGCGTGTAGTGCGGTCCTTCAAGTAGCCCGCTGGCAAAACTATCATCGTCGGCGGCGTCTTCTGCGCCCAATACGCCGGGAATGAGGCGGGCCACGGCGTCTACGACGACCATCGCCGCCAGCTCACCACCCGTCAATACATAATCGCCGATCGAAATCTCGTCTGTGACAAGATGTTGCCTGATACGTTCGTCAACACCTTCGTAGCGCCCACACAATAGAATGAGCTGCGGAAGCGTCGCCAACTCGGTCGCTACCTGTTGGTTAAATGTACGCCCTTGTGGGGTCAAGAGTACGACGGGCGGGCGGGCCCCATCATCGCCGGCCCCACTGGCGGCTTCGGGGAGAACCGCCTCCACGGCGCGAAAGACAGGGCCCGGTTTCAGGACCATGCCCCCACCCCCGCCGTAGGGCGGCTCATCGGTGACACGATGTTTATCTGTGGCATACTCTCGAATCTGGTGCAGGCGAATCTCCAATAGCTGTGCGACCTGCGCCCGTTCCAGGATGCTGGCTTGAAAGTAACCTTCGAACATTTCGGGGAAAAGGGTCAGTATATCGATGCGCATGTTGCCTATTATCAAGCCGCAACGGTCAGCCGACAAGCACACGACGGATTCGCTACGATGCGCCCCCTATGGCTGACACAGCTACCAAGGGACGTTATAATGCAGCGGTCAGTTTTAGGTGTGGCTACTTGCGCGCTCACGCGTCTTGCCTCAGGAGGAATATGTGCACATATTGATTACCGGCATGAAGGGTCAGCTTGGCCAGGAGTTGGCGCGAAGGCTTCGCGACCATCAGGTGACGGGCGCCGACTTGCCAGAGGTCGATATTGCCGATCGGCGCGCCGTGTTCCGCGCCGTTGAAGAAGCAAGCGCGGAGCTAGTCATCCACTGCGCGGCGTACACGGACGTTGAGGGATGCGCGCGCGATCCACAGCTCGCCTACCAGGTCAACGGCTTCGGCACCCAAAATGTTGCGCTCGCTTGCCTGCACTTCGGGGCCGAGATGGTCCACGTCAGCACAAATGAGGTGTTCGATGGCGCGCACACCGGCGGGTATCTTGAATGGATGTCGCTGAACCCACAAAACCCTTACGCTCGTTCTAAGGCTGCCGCCGAGTTCTATGTGCGCCACCTTCTGCAACGAGCCTATATTGTGCGCACGGCCTGGGCCTACGCCGCGGGCGGCGGCAACTTTGTCCACGCCATCCTGCGCATCGCGCGTGAACGGGACGAGATTCGCGTGGTCGCCGATGAAATTGGCAATCCCACATACATGCGTGACGTCGCCAAAGCGATAGGCCGGCTGATCGAGACGAAGCAGTATGGCACATACCACTTTGTCAATGAAGGCAGTTGCTCCCGTTGGGCCTTTGCCAACGAGATTCTTCGCCTGGCGGATCTGGATCATGTGCGCAACAGACCCATCTTGAGCAGCGATTTCAAGCGCGAATCGACGCCCCCAGCTTTCGGCGCGCTGCAAAATGTGGCGGGCGCGGCCCTGGGTATCAGGTTACGGCCGTGGCGGGAGGCGTTGGTGGATTTTATCGAAGAGATTGGGGATTAGAGATTGGAGATTAAGTTAGAGACGCCGCGGGTCTCGGTGATAATTCCGCATTGGAACGGGAAGGAGCACCTGGAGACGTGTCTGGAGGCGATGCGACGGCAGGCGTTCCGGCAGTTCGAGGTCATTCTCGTGGACAACGGATCCACCGATGGTTCGCAGGATTTTGTGCGCGACCATTATGGCGAGGTGCGCCTGTTGGAATTGGGTCGCAACCTCGGTTTCACCGGCGCCTGTAATGCGGGCTACCGCGTCGCCCGGGGAGAGTTTATCGTCCTCCTGAACAATGACACAGAGGCCGATGCCGCGTGGTTAGAGGCCCTCGTCGATGCCTTCCATCGCTATCCACAGGCGGGCAGCATCGCCAGCAAGCTGCTCCTCTTCGACCAACGCGACCATTTTCACGCGGCGGGCGACTTCTACCGCGTCGATGGCATTCCCGGCAACCGTGGCGTCTGGCACAAGGACAGGGGACAGTACGACGACGACGAAGAGGTCTTTGGCGCCTGTGGCGCTGCAGCCGCCTACCGGCGAACAATGCTCGACGAAGTAGGGTTTTTGGATCCTGCCTTCTATTTTTCCTGCGAAGACATCGATCTGGCCTGGCGCGCGCAACTGGGCGGGTGGCAGGTTATCTACGAACCGCGCGCCGTCGTCTATCACAAACTCAAAGCGACAGGGGGCAGCGTGACCGGCAGTTACTATGATGGCCGAAACTTTCTTTATGTCATCTGGAAAAATTATCCTCCTTCGCTGCTGCGCCGCTACTGGCCTCACATCCTCCGCGCCCAGTGGAAGATCACAAGCTCGGCGCTCAAGGCCTGGCGTGGACAGGCCGCGCGCGCCCGTTTGCGAGGCCAGCTCGCCGGATTGGCCGGGCTTGCACGCATGTGGGGCCGGCGCCGCTACGTGCAGGCTAACCGGCGCGTTCCCGACGATTACCTGATGGCGCGCTTAACCCCGGTTGACGACTCCCTATGCCAAAGGTAAGATTGCCCGTCTCGCGTCCGCCGCGCGCCGCATATGTGGTCAACTGTCTGGGAAAGAGGCGACGCGTGACCACATAATGACTAGAAAAACTCCCTTACTGAGCATTATCGTCCCGGCCTATAACGAAGCGTCTCGTCTACCTCAAACGCTCCCCCAAATCGCCGAGTTTGTCCTCGAGCAACCGTACCGGGCCGAAGTGCTCATCATCAACAATAACAGTAGTGACAGCACGCGGGAAATCGCTTGCGAGTTCGCGCATGAATTTCCCTTCGTGAAGGTACTTGACGAACCTGTTCAGGGGAAAGGCGCCGCCGTGCGCACGGGTATGCTAGCCGCCACCGGCGACTATCTCTTTATGGCCGACGCCGACCTTTCGATGCCCATTGCCGAGGTCAACAAGTTCCTGCCGCCCGTGCTCTCCGACTACGATGTGGCCATTGGCAGCCGCGAAGCGCCCGGCGCCGTGCGTTACAACGAACCTGAGTATCGTCACATTATGGGGCGCATCTTCAATCTAATCGTCAGAGT
>CAYSMQ010000301.1:0-6241 GCA_964432035.1 uncultured Ardenticatenaceae bacterium | reverse complement strand
GACACGATGGCGCAAGAGCAATACTACGGCGATCTCGATTTCGACATTGTGGATCGCGTCAAGGCCCTTGCCGAGCAGCGGGGCGTTTCACCTGCACAGGTTGCGTTGGCCTGGCTCTTGCACAAGCCGGCCGTGGATGCACCCATTATCGGCGCCACGAAGATGCAACATCTGGAAGAGGCGGTGGAAGCAACAGAAATCGCGTTGAGCAAGGAGGAAATTTCGGCGCTCGAAGACCTTTACCGGCCACGTGCAGTCATGGGGCACCGCTAACCGACCGACCGCCGGCGGCTACGATAAGTAGCAAGACGAGCGACGGGAAATCATGAGGCGTCTTGTGACAGCAGGTGCGCAGCGAGCTCCTCGAAGCGGCTGTTGCTAGAAATTAGCTGTGCTTCTTGTAGTGCTTCTTCGCTAACTTGGCCGTGCAGAGCGTCGAGTATCTTCTTTGCGCGATCGTTAGCCATTTCAAAGCTGGCCGGGTGCTGTAGTATGAAGTAGACAAGCTCCAGGGCACCCGTGATATTGCCTGTGTTTTCCCAGAGCTCCGCAATGCCAGAGATGACGTACAAGGCCAGCGGGACAGCCCGGATTTCCGCGGCGATAGAGAGGGCCCTGTGTAGATAGGACCAGGCGCTTTCATATCTGCCTAGGGCGCGGGCAATATTGCCCAGGTCGTGCAGGGAGAAGGCCATTCCACGGCGCTCGCCTATTTCCTCTCGTATCTCAAGGCTCTCCTGGCAGTAATCACGCGCGCCGTCGTATTCGCCGGATTCATAGAGGACAGCGCCAAGAATACTGCAGGCAAAGGCAGTATCGCGCCGGTCGTCGAACTCGCGGCAAATGGCAAGACTTTCCTGGAGTAGTTTGCGCGCCTCTGCTGATTGTCCCCGGTCCCGTTGTATGAGCGCCAGCATGTTTAGGCAGCGAGAGATTCCGCGCCGGTCGCCGATTTTGCGGTGTAGGGTCAAACTTGTGTCTAAATGGCGTTGCGCGCTCTCATTGTCGCCTCGCTCGCGGGCAACAACGCCGAGAATGCTTAGCGTGCGAGCTTTGCCATAATCGTCAGCAACAGCCTCCCACACGCGAAGGCTGTCTTGCAAGTGACCGACAGCGCGGGCATAGTTGCCGAGTTGGTAAGCAATGACGCCCAGGTTGTACAGTGAGAAGGCCGTTTCCGGAAGATTCTCGTCTCGCCGCGCTATTTCCAGGCTCCGCTTTAGATCGCGGCGGGCATTCTCATACTGGCCAAGCCGGAAAGTGAACCAGCCACGGCGAGAAAGGAGCATCGGGCGAAGCCAATCGGACTCTGTCACTTCCCGCTCATGGGCTTCGAATGCGTCGTCGAAAAGCTCTTTACCATCCTGGAATGAGCCGCGTAGCTCATGCAGCTGGAAAAGCCCTTCGAGTGCCTGCGAAACCATTGACCAGTTATCCTGAGCCAGCGCAAAGCGCCATGCCGTGCGTATATTCTCATTTTCTGGCTCCAGGAGGCCAAGAGCTGCTTTCTGACCGGTCCCTTTCAAGGCGTTGCGCTGCTGGTGCAGCAGATGTAAGTAGTAATGGGCGTGGGCCCGCCGAGCAGGGATAACGGAGGACAGAACCTTTTCCAGCTTTTCGGACGCAAATTGACGCACAGTCTCAAGCAACTCGTAGCGCCCTCCGGTTGCCCGCCGCACAAGTGACTTGTCCGTAAGTGAAAGCAGCTCCTTAAGGTCAGCTGCGGCTACTTCTTCTGCCGCACCGCGGTCGAAGCCACCGCGAAAGACTGATAGGCGGGCCAGGACTTGTTGTTCCTCAGATGACAAGAGCTTCCAGGAGTTTTCAAAAACAGCGCGCAGACTATGGTGCCGCTTGGGGACGTTTGAGGCGGTGGCGGCCAGGAAATCACGGCTGGTTTCAATTTCGCGGGCAATCTCGCTGCATGAGAGGACGCGCACCCAGGCAGCAGCAAGTTCGATGCCCAAAGGTATCCCTTCAACCAGGCGCACGATGCGCACGATGTCTGCACGTTCATCGTCGTCCGGTGCAAACGTAGGAAGAACGCGGTTTGCGTGCTGCAAGAAGAGCTGAACGGAGCTATAGCGCTCGATGTGCTGGCTGATGAATGCGTCGGGATAGGGGAGGCCGTCGAGCTGGTATGTCCATTCCTCCGTCAAGTTCAGCCTCTCCCGCGAGGTCACGATAATTTTGAGGCGCTGTGCCTGTTCGAGAAGCTGTCCGACCAGCGGCGAACCGGCTATAAGATGCTCAAAGTTGTCCAGGAGAACGAGCATTTCCTTCTCACGCAAATAACTAAACAACTGCCGCTCGGGATTCTCAGCGCCTGCAAAAGGGTACTTCACGGCATCGGCGATGGTGGTAAGAATGTTCTTCTCTGTGGAAAGGGGCGCCAGGGGAACCTGAAATACGCCATGAGCAAAGGAATCGACCAGTTCGGCGGCGACTTGCAACGAAAGGCGCGTCTTACCCACGCCACCCGGTCCCAATATCGTGAGCAGGCGGCAGGATGGTTGCTCCAGTCGCTCGAGAACCTCGGCCAACTCTTTTCTACGGCCGACGAACGGCGTGGCTTGCGGGGGTAGATTATGAATACGAGTCGATAAGGAGCGCAGTGGTGGAAATCGCCGGTGTGCGTGGTCAGACAAGACCAGTCCGTAAATTCGCTGTGGATAGCCAAGGTCCTTGAGCATATGGACGCCAAAATCGATGAACTCTGCGTCCGCCGGCGGCGTATAGGATTGGACAATCGCTTCGCTCAGCAGCGTCTGTCCGCCCCAGGCGGCGCCAAGAAGGCGTGCCGTGCGGTTTACGGCAGAACCGAAGTAGTCGTCGCCTCGTCGCTCGGCGTCGCCCGCGTGTAGCGCAACACGAACATCCAGGCGTCCGATTGTGCTCCATTGTTCGGCGTCTATCTGACGCTGTATGCTCAGGGCGCAGGTAAGCGGGTTTCCCCCGTCGAAAACGGCAAAAACGCCGTCGCCGGTATGTTTGACGACCTGGCCTCCGTGGTCTTCGATGCAGGCAGAAAGAATAGCGTCGTGGCGGAGAAGTGCATCCGCCATGGCGCGCCCATGAAGCTCCCACAACTGTGTGGAGCCCTCAATATCTGTAAACAAGAAAACGAGCATCTTGTGCTGCTCCAAACTGCTCTTGCTTCCATGTCGGGCCTCACACAGCCCATTATGCGCCAGGCTTGTAGGTGCGTCAAAAATAGTACATTCGGGCCATTACTGTACCGAGTAATGGGGACTGATGTTAGAATGGATAGAGATTTTCACGTTCCAAAGGCGCGCTTGATGTGAGTCTACCGGCTCTTTCAGACGGAAGTGGCACAAGCGACGACCAGGAGGTAGGCAGTGACATACCTGTTGAGTTACTATAGTGGATTGTTACCGGATGCGCTGACAATCGGGGCCATTGTTGGCGTGTTGACCGGGGTGGTCGTTTACACGGCGTCGTCCGCCAGCGAGGGGATTCAGCGTGTGATGGTCGGCTTCCTGGGCGGCGGTATTATCATGGGAGTTATTCAGGCTATCATTATTAGCGGCGCTGCCGGCGTGGGCGGAGGCTCAGGTCTCAATCCGCTTTTTCAATCTCGGGTCGGTTCGTTCGGCGCCGTTGTCTACCGAGGTATTGAGTTGACCTTGCAGGCTGCGTTTGCCGGAGGTTTGCTTATGATCGTCTCGCTGGCGCCGTTTCGCGCCTTCAAAGGAGCGCTTGCGGGTCTCATCATCGGTACAGTGGCATCTCTGATGGCATGGGGGTTGTTACAGTTCATCGATACGGCGATTCCAATTTTGGTTTTTTACATACTCGTTTTGGGATTGGTGCTGTTTATTATTGAGAATTTGCCGAGGAGGGCGTAGGGGGAGATTGGTTGGAGATTAGGGATGGGAGACTAGAGATTGGAGATTGGAGATTGGGGGTTGGGGAATTCAGCGGGTTAGGCGGTGGCGGATCGTGCGGCGGACTCGTTTCCATACTTCTTTGATGGGGTTGACGTCGTCGGGCTCGTAGTTCCGGGGACTATAACGAGCTTCCAGAAAGGCGCCGGTAAGGGCTTCGATTTCCTCTTCAGCGTCTGGCCATTGCGCCTGGAGGTCACGTGCGTATTCAGTGGGAGTCTCACTCTTTTCACGTGGCACGCCTTCATCGGCGGCGCGGCGCACGGTAGACAGATAGAAGTAGCGGATCTGCTCGCGGGGCGGCAGGGCATTGACGCGCAGGAAGCGCCAGGGGGCACCGGAACGCTCGCCGCCGGGACGCAGGGCGCTTAAACTGCGGCGAAGCGAGCTCTGCACGGTCGATGCGCCGCGGGCAGCGCCAGACCATAGGCGAGTGAACCATTGCTTCAATTGTCTCCAGACGCGTACGAGGGTCTCGCTGTGTATGGTGACTCCGCGGTCGCGTAGGAAAAAGACGAGGGCCACCAGGGCAACAGCAGCGACCAGAACCCAGAAGAGTCCTCCGGCAACGAGAGCTGTGGTCTCACTTATGGGAGGGGGCGCCGCTTCAGGGGGCGGAGTAGGCGCGGGCGCCGGGAGCAACTCTCCATTTTCTTCTGGCGGGGCGCCTATGCCTATCAGGCTGAGCAGCGCCACGAGCAGCGTCGAGAGCATAAGGAAAGCGATCTGTGAAACAAATAGAATGGCGCCGAAAATGGCGTTCAGGACGACGGCGGCGGCGAATGTCGAGCCGATTGGCAGGAAGGCGGCAATGAGGGCAAAGAGCACGAGAATAATGATGCTGCTGCGACGCCAATTGTCGACGATGGCCTCGTCGGCGTCGACGCCGTCGGCGAGCCAGCGCGCTTGCATCATATCAAGGCGCGATTGGCTAATCATCCATAAGCCTAGAATGAAGTAGACGAGCAGGGCAAGGAGCATGGTGCTGTCGAGGCCAAGGCGCGCAATGTTGCGCACGCCAGCGGTGACCTCGACGGTGGCGAGATCGACGGTGCTGAGCGCGGCGCAAAGGCCCAGCACAAGGCCGCCGCCAAGCCAGCTGCCGACCAGCGAGCGGAAGATGGTGGGACGCTGACGATCGACGGGACGGTCCCAGGAACGATGACGTTGCTCGTCACGTGATAGGGTGTAGAAACGTTCCTCGGCTTGACTGATAGCCAGAGCGCGGAGGGTGGCGCTAAAGCTGGCGGCGCGTTCCCAGGCGAAGATCGCGCAGAGCAGATAACCGAAGTAGAGGCCGTCGAAGAAAGACAGCGGCGACAGTAGATAGCTGCGCCACACCTGCCATTCCGGAATGCCGCCGGTAAGCGCCCAGGTTAGAAGCCGGAGGGCGAGGGCAATGACGACCAGTTCGGCGAGCCGGTACGTGGTGCGGTTGAGCTGGCGACGGTCGGGGTGGGCCAGCCAGCGCGACGTGTAGACGGACTCGAGAGCGATGACGAAGACGGCGAGGGTGAGGAAACGCCAGGCGGGATCTGGCGCTGCCAGGCGTATGACGACGATGGGTCCGGTGACCAGTGCCGTGACGAGAACGGCGATGAGGAGAGGTTGCAGACTGCCGGGATCGCCCATGGGGATGGGGTTCAGCGGGTCATAGTCCGGCTCCTGCGTAGGTTGGGACGTGTCTTGAGGTGAGCCCGTTGCTGCACCTTCTAAGGGAGCGCGATCTTTCTCGGTCATGGCGTCGTTTTGAAGTGGCGGCGCTGTTGCCACACGTCCATGTCGCGCTTCTCGGTGACCTGATAGGCGGTGAACCCCAGGCGCTGGGCGCGGTCGCGGAGCGCGCCAAAGTTATGAGTGCGGCTGATCACGATGAGCACGGGGTTGAGTCCGGCGCGTACCAGGTGGTGCAGAGCCTGGCACGTTTCTTCCCCGGCGCGGGGCGTGATGACGGGCACGGTGACACCCCAACTCAGGTGCAGGCAAGCGCGAGGAACCCAGGCGGCAAAGGCACCGGCGCGGGTGGGCTCGATGCGGGCAAGAAGTTCGAGAATGGACATGAGATGAGCGCGACCGCCGCGTGGCGGGATGGCGTGACCGGCTGCCGGAGGCTTGTCCCCATCTACTTCGGAAACGAGCAGGCGACCGGACGACTCGTCGAAGCGCGCGGCGGGCACGGTTTTTTGTGCGTCACGGGGTAAGGGATCGTGACCGTTGGTCATGAGACCCACGGCTTGTTGGCGCTCGACGAGGTGCGCGGCGATAGAAGCGGCGACCTCGATGGCCCACTCCGGGGCGCTATAGCGCGTGCGCCGCTCGTAGTCATCGCGGGC
>CAYSMQ010000300.1:0-6309 GCA_964432035.1 uncultured Ardenticatenaceae bacterium | reverse complement strand
AGTGAAGCGGATTGTAGTCACCCGACATCTCGGCATAGGTCTGCACGTGAAGGGCCGTTAGCTCCAGGCTACGTTGCGCTTTTTGACCGACAGTAAGCTCCATAAAGGAGAGAATACACCAGGTTGCCTGCCCCATCAATGGTAAATCGGTCACAGTGCCGGTCAAAGCATATTCAGCAGCGTAGTTGGCAGCGCGATCAACTTTCCAACGTCTTTCTTGCCGTAACAATATGGGCGGGCGCAGGGAATTGTACGCGACCGTCGGCCATAGCAAATGGTCGTAGGGCCTCCTGCGCTTCTTCAAGGAGACGGTCTAATTGTGTATCGTCGATCAGTTCTGCCAGCGTCCATCCTTTTACGTCTGTGTGCACCCATGAAGCGAGCGTGGGAAAGCGGGCGGTTCCCTGTCTGGTCACAATGTGTATGTCGTCGATTCCTGCCCGGCGGAAGAGCGCGCGCAGTGTGGAGCGCTGACCCAGAGAGTAAGGTGCGCGTAAGGCGTCCGCGGCCTCTGGTCCAAAGAGGTCGTGGAGCAGGGCAACCATCGCCGCGTAACCCGGCGTGTTCTCCAGCTTATCCCACACAACTACCACCATACGCCCGTTTGGGCGCAGTACGCGCATCATCTCTGCAAGCGCCGTTTCCTTGTCGTCAAAGAACATCAGCGCAAACTGACTGACGACAGCGTCAAACGTGTTGTTTTCAAAGGGCAAGGATTCGGCGACGCCCGAGCGCCAGTCGACGTGGGGAGCGATCTGCTGCGCCACGGCGAGCATGCCGTCGTTTACGTCCAGGCCGACGACGGAGCCGGAGGGGTTGACGCGTGGAGCGACTGCGCGTGCAACCACACCGGTCCCGCAACCCACGTCAAGGACGCACTGTCCGTGTTGGATGCCCGCCGCCTCCGCTACTGGTTCTGCCCACTCCTGAAATAGCGCCGGTACAAAGAATTCCTCATATACCTGCGCTGCACTTTGATTTACTTGCCCTCGCTCAGCATCGTTCATTGCAAACCTCCCGCTTATAGGCGCCGGGGCAGGCCCCGGCGTGGCTTTTCGCACAATAATCTAGTTACAAGCATAGGGGCCGGCACCCGTCAAAGACCAGTTCAATAATTGAACTACACGGTAATCCTTGCTACGATGTATCCTGATAGCAGATACCTGCTGAAGGAGGAAGCTTGTGTATCGTTACGGCCAATATTGCCCCGTAGCCAAAGCCGTGGAAATCCTCGGCGACCGCTGGACACTGCTCATTGCGCGCGACATGCTGAGTGGCACGTGCCACTTCAACGAACTGGCGCGCGGCTTGCCCGGCATCTCTCGCGCCTTGCTCTCAGAGCGATTGGACCGCTTGCAGCGGGTGGGCCTGGTAGACAAAGTTGAAGAGACGCAGGGACGGCACACGACGAGCTATCACCTGACGCAGGCCGGAGAGGAGCTGAGCGACGTCATCGAGTCATTGCTACGGTGGGGCGCTCGCTGGGCCTTTGAGGACCCAGATCCTGGAGAGCTCGATCCCATTTTGCTCATGTGGTGGATGCGCAACAGCGTACGTGTGGAGGCGCTGCCGGAAGAACGCGTGGTCGTTCAGATGCGTTTTACCGGCGCGGTCGACGCTACACATTGGCTTGTACTAAAGCGCGAGGACGTGTCGGTGTGTATTACACATCCGGGCTTCGACGTCGACGTCTGGGTCACGGCGGACATCAGCACATTTTATCAGGTGTGGCTGGGCCGCCTGGAATATGTCGACGCGCGCCGGGCAGGTAAGATTGAGGTGGACGGCATGTCTGCTTTGGCCCGCAGCTTCCCCCAGTGGTTTACTTACAGCCTGGCAGCCCCCGCCGTGCGAGCAGTGCAACAACGGTAGACATCGCTCAGTTACCTACGTCTTTCCCACAGTTAGGTCGCTCTCAAGAAAACGGTTCTATGCTAGTTGCAAGTCGGTTTGAGGAAAGTCGTCTCCCACGCATAGCAAAGGCATCTCTGCCAGGCGAGCGACGGCGTATGATAGGCAGTCGCCAAAGTTTAGCGCAGCAGGATGGCGACCTTTTCCAAAGCGCAGCCAGGCCCCGATTGCTACATCGAAGTGAGCTTCAGTAAAGGGAACAATCGAGATCTCTGCCGCCCTGATGAAGCGTGCGAGTAAACCACGAGCATCGTATCCCAGGCGGGATGATAGAACAATACCGCACTCGACTAACGTGGGGGCGCCAACCCCCTTTTCCGGCGCCCGTGCGATAGTACTCGCTAGCGCCTCATGATCCGGCTCTTGCAAAATGAGCGCAACGATTGCCGAGGAATCGATGATCATACGCCAGCGTCTCCATACCCGAGAATTTTCTCCTCTTCCTGCTTGGTAAGTGGCTTTCCTCGTACTTCAGGAGGGATGTTGGGCCAGACCTCTTCGCGCAAGAATCTCAACAATCTGTCTTCATCATGGCCCGTGGCTGAACTCATCACGAGATGTTGGCGCCGCTCCTCTAACGCTTTACGAACCGCTTCTGTTTTTGACTCACCAGTTATGCGAACGACCTCTTCGACTAATCGATCAACATCCTTATTTTTTATATTCAGTGGCATCCTGTTACTCCAATGGCCCACTCGATCATCTGATAAAGAATTCTACCATTTATCACTAATTCTACAATAGACGAGGGACAGTCAGCATGGTTAAAGTTGACAGACCCGGCCGTTTGTGACATAATCCGCCCATCATACATCTATTCGCAGCAACCGCTGCAACGCCATCCTATGAGATAAGGAGGTGGTGCTTATGGATAGTTATGGAACTACCAGCACCGTAGCGCTGCCTCCTCGTAGGGAAGTATAGCGCTACGGTGCACTGAAGGGGTCCTGTTCTAGCGAGCGGGGCCCCTTTCTCTTTTTGCAAGGAAACTTTAATGAAACGTATACCTGTCATACTCATGGGAGCCGGGGGCGTGGGGCGCGCACTGATAGAGCAAATTGTAGAAGGCCGCGACGTGGCCGAGGCGCGGGGTAACTGTCGCTTCGACATCGTCGCCGTCGCCGATAGCCGATCCTGGTGTTGGGACGCCGAGGGTCTCGACGACGAGATGCTGATGCAGCTCATGGCAGAGAAGAAAGCCACTCGTCGACGCGCTGCCGCGCAAAATAGTAAGCGGCGAGGCCGCCAGCGCCCAGGCGATCCGCCGCTGGGAGAAGAGCGCCCGGCGCCAGAGGAAATCGTGCAGCAAGCAGTAAAAGCCAGCCTGGAGGGCAGCCTGCTGGTGGACGTCACCGCCAGCGATGAAATGAAGCCGGCAATCGACGGCGCCTTGCAGGCAGGATACGGCGTGGTCCTGGCCAACAAGAAACCGTTGGCCGGACCGTGGGCCGAAGCACAAGCATATTTCGGACGCCGCCAGCTGCGATATGAGGCGACGGTAGGCGGGGGACAACCGGTGATAGCCACGCTGCAATACTTGCTGGACAGCGGCGACCGCTTGCAGCGCGTGGAAGGACAACTGAGCGGCACATTGGCCTACATTTTGCAGCGCATGGACGACGGCACCAGCTTTTCGGTAGCCCTGGCGGCGGCGCGCGTCAAAGGGCTAACGGAACCGGACCCGCGCCAGGATCTGGGTGGGCGGGACGTGCAAAGAAAGTTATTGATTTTGGGCCGAACGGCCGGCTGGGCCTTGGAAGAAGACGCCGTCGACGTGGAGTCGCTCTATTCCCCCTCGCTGGCGCATCTGGACGTCACGGAGTTCATGATGGCTGTCATTTCTATGGATCCGTCGCTGCGCGACCGCGTCGACGCCGCCGGCGCGTCCGGCGAGGTGCTGCGTTATATTGCCGAGCTGGATCCGCAAGGGGGGCAGGTAGGTTTAAAGGCCGTGCCCGTGAACGCGCCGCAGGCCAACCTCAAGTTCGTCAGCTTCCAGACGGAGCGCTACGCAGAACATCCACTACTGGTGGGCAGTAATAGCGGCGGCGTGCAGACGACGGCGGCGGCGGTGCTGGGCGACATGATGAGTCTGGTACGGGAGTGGTCCATTTAACTGAGAAAGGAACATTAGCAGGCCGCATTGGGCGTCTACCGGCAATCTGGCGATCGCGCGTTACGAGGAAACCATCGATATGCGCGAGGCATGAAAGTAAACGCACCTGACCATGGAAGCACGCGCTGGGCGGGGAGTTTGGATGAGAGGCGAAGGGAGTTGTTTTTGGAGAAAGTGGTGGCAGGCGAGGAACTGAGGCCAGGAAAGTCGTAAGTAAGGTACGAATCCAACAAAAAACGGCTCGCCCCGTTGGGAGCGAGCCGTTCTGGAATGTATAGAATGATGAACCGGTTTAGGCTGTGGCCAACTCGCGTACGGGAACCGCGGGACGGAATTTGTATCCGTAGATAATCATTCCTTCTTCGCCTTCGCTGCGCAGCTTGCGGGTGACCATTTCCACAGGCATGCCGATATGTACCTCTTCCTCGTCCATGTCTGTAAGCTGGGCGGTGACCAAGGGGCCTTCTTCCAACTTGATGAGAGCGACAGTGTAGGGCGCGTTGTGCTCGAAGCCGGCGGGGGGATCGTAGATGGTGGTATAGGAATAGACCTCACCAATTCCCGTAAAGGTGTAAAGCTCTTTGGCGGGCGCTTCGCAGGCGAGGCAAACGTCGCGCGGCGGGAATAGCTTTACGCCGCATGAATCGCACGTTTCGCCGACCAATTTGTATCGTTCTGATTTAAGACGCCAATGACGTGATACCTGCATCGTTTTTCCTCTTTCTCCGTTACCATACGTGTTGGGTTTGTGACAACAGCGACAAAGGTTGCGCAAACCTAACTATGAATATAAGGGCAAAATGCTTTCAGAAGCTGCCAATCGACTGCAAAAAACTCTCAAAAGCTATCAAACGGGCGCTAAAGCGCCTACTACAAGCCAGATCGTGGTCAGGCACGTAAGATGTGGGTGACGGCGGTGCCGCCGGTCATGCCCAGATTCTGGGCCATGCCCACGCGGGCGCCCGGCACCTGGCAATCGCCGGCTTCATCGCGCAGTTGTTGCGTCACCTCCACAATCTGGTAGACGCCGGTTGCGCCAAGCGGGTTGCCGCGCGCTTTTAGACCGCCAAAGGTGCTGATGGGGACTGCGCCGCGGCGGCCAATGGCGCCGTCTTGAGCCAGCTTCCAGCCTTCTCCGCGCGCCGCAAAGCCGGCGGCTTCGAGAGACAGCGTGGACAAGATGGTGTAAGCGTCGTGCAACTCGAAGACGTCAATGTCTTGCGTCGTGACGCCCGCCTTTTGCATGGCCTTTTCGACACTTGCAGCAGCTGCGGACAACCACAGCAAATCACGGCGATCGTGCAGGGCAATGGTATCCGTGGCCATGGTGGAGGCGGCGACGCGTATTGGTTTGGGCACCATGTCCATGGCGCGCTCGCCATTGGTCACAATGACGGCTGCCGCGCCGTCGGCCAGCGGCGCCATGTCGAAGAGGCTGACGGGATCGGCCACGACGGGCGCAGCGGCGAAGCGCTCGGCAGGTAGGCGATTGCGAAACATGGCTTCCGGGTTGTCTGCGCCATTGCTGTGGGCGTTGGCGCTGAAGCCGGCGAAGTCGCTCAGCTGCAAGCCGTATTCGTGCATATAGCGGCGCATCATGAGCGCCGCGGCGCCGGCGGCGGTCAGACCGTGGATCAGCTCATAGTCTGCATCCAGGCCCGTCGCCAGCTCGGCAACAACGGCGCTGCCGGTTTCGTCGGTCACTTTTTCCACGCCGACGACGAGGGCCGTGCGTACCAGGCCGCTTTTGACGGCAAGGACCGCCTGGCGCATGGCGGCGCCGCCCGAAGCGTCGGCAGCTTCCACGGTGACAGCTTCCACGCCGCGCAATCCGGCAAAGTCGGCGACGAGCGCGCCGAGGTGGTCTTGCTGGCTCAGCCGTCCGGCGAGCATATTGCCCACGTACAGGGCGTCGATGTCTGTAGTCGCCGCGTTGTCCAGGGCAGCCTCGATGGCGTACCAGGAAAGGTGACGCACGGACGTGTTCCAGTGTTCGCCAACGTCGGTCTTGCCGACGCCAATGATAGAAACGTCAGTCATGGCTCAGCTCATCTTCAACTTGTCGCGGTAGCGCGTGTAGGTGGCGTAATCGATCTCCTTGCGCCGGGCGATGTAATCTTCGGTGGTGGGCGCCAGTCCGCGGGTTTCCAGGATGCGGTCCGTGACGCGAAGGTCGAAGGCGTCGGAGCCCGCGCCGGAGCCGTAGCTGACGACGAGGATGCGGTCGCCGGGGTCGGCGATGTCCAGCACGGCCGTGAGGCCGATGACGGCGGAACCGGCGT
>CAYSMQ010000299.1:0-6341 GCA_964432035.1 uncultured Ardenticatenaceae bacterium | reverse complement strand
TCGGGCAGGAACTGTTCCATGGCCTCCAGGGCGTGGGCAGCGTAGATGGAGCCGGGTCCGCCGCCCATGAACAGACCCACGCCGATGGTCTCCAGCAATTCCTCACGGTTGGCGCCTGCGGCGACGGCGTCGTGTGTGTGGTAGGCGACGCAGCCGTCGCAGCCCACGGCGATGCTTACCGCCAGGGCCATCAGCTCTTTCACCTTGCTGCTGAGAGCGCCGTCGGCAAGAGCCTTGCGATGCAGGCGGGCAAAGCCGCCGTACGGAAGGGGCATCTCTTGCCCTAGCTGGCCCAGACGCTTTTCCAGCTGTTCGTGGACGCCAACGTAGTCGGTGGTCATCGTCAGGCCGCTTCCAAAGCGTTGGCCACCCAGGTCATTACCTCGGTCTCGTTGGGAATGCGCCCGGCCGACACCAGTTTCTCGTTGATCACCAGGCCCGGCGTGGCTAACACGTTATAGTTCATAATCTCCATGTAATCTGTGATTTTTTCGATCTGCGCCTCGACGCCAAAGTTGGTGACGGCCTTCTTAGCGACAGCTTCGACCTTTTCACAATTTGGACACCCGGGTCCCAGCACTTTAATTTCGAGCATTATCTACTCCTTTCTTTGGTTTTCGATACTTCAACACATATTGAATTTTATCGCTACAAGAGAATGGTGTCAGCGACAAACGTCACCTGATGAACGTGACGTTTGTTAAGCGTGTCTATCTCATGTCAGACTCGCCGACTGCTTCTGCCCATTCGAGCTCGTGGCCATCTCCTGATCTGTTTCCGGCGCGGTACGGCACAAGACCAGGTTCTTGGCGGCGTAGACTTCGTCCACGCGGGCTACCGGCGCGCGGTGCGGCGCATCGTGCAACAGGTCGGGATGTTCCCGCGCTTCGCGGCGAATGGCTGCCACGGCCTCAATGTAGCGGTCCAAGGTTTGCAGCGATTCCGTTTCCGTCGGTTCCACCATCAGGGCCTCGTGCACCTTGAGGCTGGTGTGTGGCGTTCCCAGGGGGAAGTAGTTAGAGGGCGGGTGGAAACCGTAGTCGATAAGCCGCTTGGAGATGTCCAGGGCGCGCAAGCCCTCATCTGCCAGTTGTCCCTCGGCTACGAATTCATGCATGCAGATGCGATCGTAGGGCACTTTGAAGTGTTCGCCGACGCGCACGCGCATGTAGTTGGCGTTGAGTACGGCGTTTTCAGAGACGGCGCGCAATTCTTGCGGCCCATGGTTGCACAGGTAGGCATAGGCGCGCACCAGGATGCCGAAGTTGCCGTGGAACGCCTTGAGGCGACCGATGCTTTGCTGTGGCATGTTGAAGGTATAGACAGGCGCATCGTCCGTCGATCGTTTCTCGTCCAGCGTCACAATGGGCCCGGGTAAGAACGGCGCCAGCAGCTCGTTGGCTGCCACGGGACCGGCCCCGGGGCCGCCGCCACCATGCGGCGTGGAGAACGTCTTGTGCAGGTTATAGTGCATGACGTCGAAACCCAGGTCGGCCAGGCGCACGATGCCCATGAGCGCGTTCATGTTGGCGCCGTCGGCATACATCAGGCCGCCGGCCTCGTGGACCAGGCGTGTCACTTCCAGGATCTGCTCCTCGAAGAGTCCCAGCGTATTGGGAATAGTGATCATCATCGCCGCTACGTGCGGACCCAGATTTTCGCGTAGAGCGGCCATGTCAACGTTGCCACGCTCGTCAGTGGGCAGTTCGACAACTTGGAAGCCGGCCATGCTGCTGGTAGCCGGGTTAGTGCCGTGGGCCGAATCGGGCAGGAGGATGGTGTCGCGCACCGTGTCGCCGTGGCTGAGATGATAGGCGCGAACCATCAGAATGCCGGTGAATTCGCCGTGCGCGCCGGCCGCCGGCTGCAGGCTGGTCGCCGCAAAGCCATTCAGCTCGCTGAGCCACTGCTGCAGCTCAAACATGAGCTGCAGGCTACCCTGTACCGTTGTCTCGTCTTGCAGTGGATGCGCGGCCACGAAACCGGGCAAGTGAGCCATGGCTTCGTTGAGGCGCGGGTTGAACTTCATGGTGCACGAGCCAAGGGGGTACATGGTCGTGTCCACGCCATAGTTTTGCCGCGACAGGCGCGTGTAGTGGCGCACAACGTCCGCTTCGCTGACCTCCGGCAGATTCAGGTCGTCCCGCAAAAGCTCCTGCGGCAAGGACGACGGGGGAACGGCTGGCTCAGGCATGGAGACGCCTTCGCGATCTGGCGTGCTCAGTTCGTAGATCAAGGGCTCGTATAACGTTTGGTTCATGATGTAATCTCCTGCAATGCTTCCACCAGCGCGCTCACTTCGGCCGGCGTCGTCATCTCTGTGGCGCTAACTAACAAATGGTCGGCCAGGTGCGGGTAATCCTGTCCCAGGTCGTAGCCACCGATAATGTCATACTCTGCCAGCAACCGTTCGTTGATGTCAGCTGCGGCGCGCGGGCACTCGACGACAAATTCCTGGAAGAAAGGCTTATTCTGCCAGACGCGATAGCCGGGAAGAGCCTCGATCTGCTTCGCCAGATAGTGGGCGTTGTGATAGGTGAGTTCTGCCACCTTGCGCAACCCCTGCTTGCCCATCGCCGCCATATAGATGCCGGCGGCCAGAGCCATGAGGCCCTGGTTGGAGCAGATGTTGGACGTGGCTTTGGCGCGCCGGATATGCTGTTCGCGCGTGGAAAGCGTGAGCGTGAAGCTGCGCTGGCCATCGGCGTCTACGGTCTGGCCCACGACCCGGCCGGCCATCTTGCGCACGTGCCGCTCGCGCGTGCAGAAATAGCCCAGGTAGGGGCCGCCGTAACTCAATGGAAGGCCCAGCGGCTGCCCTTCGCCACAGACGATGTCTGCGCCATAGGCGCCGGGGGGCCGGAACAGGGCCATGTGAACCGGCTCGGCCACGACGCAAAGGAGGGCCCCGGCGTCGTGCACCCGTTCGGCAAGCCCCTCCAGGTGTTCCAGTTGCCCGAAGAAGTTCGGCGTCTGCACGATAACCAGCGCTGTGCGCTTATCGAGCAGCGACAGGGCCGCCTCGACACCGTTTTCCGGATTGTCGTCGCCGACAATGTCCAGGTCCATGCCCTGCGTGTAGGTGCGTATCACGGCGCGGTATTGCGGGTGAACGGTCGGCGGAATGATGATGCGTTTCCTGTTGCGCACCGTATTGACGGCCATAATCACCGCTTCGGCGGCGGCCGTGGCCCCATCATAATGGCTGGCGTTAGAGACTTCCATGCCCGTCAGTTCGGCCATCATGGTCTGGTATTCGAAGATGGCCTGCAGGGTGCCCTGGCTGACCTCTGGCTGGTAGGGCGTATAAGCCGTCAGGAATTCGCCGCGACTGATAAGGTGGTCGACGAGAGGCGGCGCGTAATGGCGATAGGCGCCGGCGCCCAGGAAGCTGATGAAGCCATCGCCGGCATGCCGGTTGCGACCGGCCAGATCGGCCATCTCGCGTTCGATCTCCATTGGGCTGAGGGCAGACGGAAGATCCAAGGTGGGAAAGCGCACCTGCCCCGGAACGGCTGCAAACAGCTCGTCGATATGTGTAAGGCCAATCGTCCGCAGCATGTCCTGGCGCTCGGCCTCGGTATGGGGATAGTAACTCATGAAAGTATCTCCTTAGCGGCAATGCTTCTCGTGTGGCGTTGGCGCAACGTTTCGCCTGCGCCTACGCTATGGTACAATTTCGATCACCGGGTCGACGGCGATGTCGGCTTTCACCGAATTGACCACCAGGCTGTATTTCTGGGCCGATTGCAGCGCCCGGCGCACGCGCGTCTCCACGACGGCAGGATCGCTGCCGTTAGCCCCGACGCGGATGCGCGGTTGCAGGCAAAGGTGGGTGAAAATTTCCGTGCGGTCCAATTCAATCAGCTTCGTGCCCTCGGCGTAACACTCATAGCTCAGCAGGTCCAGCTTGAAGCGCTCGCTGGCCCAGATGAACATGAGCATGACGCAGGTGTTGGCGGCGGCGACAAAGGCATCCTCGGGCGTCATGACGCCTTCGTGCCCCTCAGCATCGGGTGGGGCGGAGAACATATATTGTGGCCCGTTGCCCATCTTCAGGTGGCCCATGTGCTCTCCTTTCCAGGTGACGGTGGTATTGTAAGTAGCCGTTCGGCTCATCTTTCGTTCTCCCCGGCGCAGAACGCTTGGTACTCGCGCAACAGCGCCGTCTGGTAATCTGTTTCTTGTCCGGCGGGCACCGGGTTGTAAATGCGGACTTGCTCCAGTAGTTCCTGGACCACAGCCGCGGACGGTTCTTTGCCTGCGTTATGAAACTGCTCAAAAAGGGCGGGCAGGGCAATCAGCGTCACCACGTCGCCGTTCACAGTCACCTCCTGTACGGGAATGCCGGAGCCGCAACTACAGGAAGCAACCTTGGGTTGTTGCACCGGTAAGTCGACGGTTTCACCATCTTCAAATTCGCCACGACGGCGGCTCCAACGCCGGTCCAAGAGCGTGTCTACCGTCTCTGCCACCCGTTGCGCGGTCAGGGCAACCGCCTGTTGTCCAGCTTCATTCAAGCGGCGTTGTCCCTGTGGTCGTTCCAATTCATATTCGTCCACCAGCTCGCTAACGACAATGCTGGCAGCCGGTTTGCCCGAATGTTCTTCTGTGGCGCGGGCCGCACAACGTAATTCGCAGCCGTCCACGGCGATGGTGGGGTAGAAGCGGGCAAAGGCGCGGTCGCCTTCGCCGCCTGCCAGGAAAAGGGGCAGGCAGATGGTCACTGTGTCGTCCGGGCGTAGCTCCTCAAGAACCTTGAGCGACGCCAGGCGGGTGACCGTTCCTTCGGCGATTTCCTCGCCGCTGCAGGCCACGATGCCTACTTTCTTTTGCGGTAACTTAGGCATGGTCTTCCTCCTCGCTTTTCTCCTGGATGGCGTCGATGGTCGTCGCCACTTCCTCGGCGAGCACGTGCGCCAGCTGCTGCCCGCCTTCGTTGAGTTCGGCAATGCCTCTTGGTTTGAAATTGCGGTGCCGGCGATAGACGTCGAGCACGGCGATGTCGCGGGCTACCACGCCGCCGCTTTCCAGTACCATTTTCGTGGCGCAGGCCAGCTTACAACCGTCAATGGTGATCGCCGGACTTTCGGCGACTGCCTGGCGTGACGCCGGCTCACCCAGCACAAGCATGGACAGCGCCACCAGTTGCGACGTCTCGGGACAGAGATCCTCGACCACTTCGTAAGCCGCCTCGCGGCTCACCGTACCGTAGGTCTTGCCGATGCCGCTGCAGGGCACGATGGCTACCTTTCTCTTGTGCTCAATGCGTTTCTCGCTCATCCTTTGCGTAACTCCTCTTCCGCATCGACCTTAACGCGCTCAAAATAGGCCTCCGGCATCAACAGGTTGGCGCGGGTGGCTTCCCATTCTTGTGGATCGACAATCGCCAACCAACCTTCACCATAGGGGTCGAAATTGATCTTCTCCGGCTCCATTTCCATGGCGGGGTTCACCTCGACGATCTCACCCGCGATAGGGGAGGGCAGGCTGATATCTACTTTGATGGTTTCGATGACGGCGACCTCATCGCCAATAGCCAGCGCCGTTCCTTCTTCCGTGATTTCGGCAAAGGCCACGTCGCCGTTGTGCTGCTGGAAAAAGTCGGAAAGACCCACGCGCACACGCCCATCTTCCTCTTTGGCCCACATACCTTCGGGGCTGTAGAGGCGGTCGGTGGCGATTTTGAAGGTGAATTTGTCAACGGTCAGTTCCAGAGAGTCGGGCATCTGTATATCCTCCACACACTACAGAATCAGGTAATTCGACATATGTTGAATTATACTGCAGCGAGATTACATGCAATGGGTGACGAACGTCACGACTTCACAGTGATCTTCGTTAGCACTGTGTGTGGATACGAAGGCGTTCATCGTTGTTTCGTAATGGCTGCGCAGTTATGAAGCGATACGCTGCCGACGAACCGGTCGCCGGATAATCAGTGTCTACTTCAAGGCCAACCGTTCCTTTAGCCAGGAGATCCAGACCTCAATTCCTTTTCTGCAAGGTCGGTTTGTAGGTCACGCGCACGGCCCTGTCATTGGCTTTACCGACCAGCGTCACCGCCGGCTTGCCCTTGGGGTCTTTGCTGACGTTGCCTTTGCCGAAGGTACAGCCGGTCGTGTACTGAATGCCGTCGCCGAAACACATGGCGCCGTGGTGGTCACCGTATTCCACGATGGCATGCAGCGATTTAGCGCCACTGCGTTCGACGCGTAGCGCTTCGAGCGCCGCTAGGCCAATGCGCACGCCTGCTGTACTGGCCAGCACTTGTGGCCGTGGAACTTCAAGGCATCCTGCAGAACTTCTTTTATCGCTTCCATTTTGAAACTGCTGATTTC